>NZ_JAKUFT010000013.1:0-88750 GCF_022663605.1 Bacillus cereus group sp. BfR-BA-01379 | reverse complement strand
TTCCTGTGTAACTTTTACATCTTCAGGATGATCGACAAGAGGCTTGACAATCGTCTCGACTAACTTCTTCATAGTCATTGCCTCAATTACTTACCTTGTTTAGATAAGTGGAATTTCTCCATGATACCTTGGTTAGAGAATAAGTTACGAACTGTATCAGATGGTTTAGCACCATTTCCTAACCATTTTAATGCTGCTTCTTCGTTGATCTTAACTTCAGCTGGTTGAGCAACCGGATTGTAAGTACCGATTTCCTCAATGAAACGTCCGTCACGAGGAGAACGAGAATCTGCAACAACTACACGATAGAAAGGAGTTTTTTTAGCTCCCATACGTTTTAAACGAATTTTAACTGCCATTTATAAAGCACCTCCGAATTTATTTCACACAGATAATTATATTAGCAAAAAGACTATTGCTTTGTAAAGTATTTTTTCTTAACAGAGCCATCTTTTTTCCTTACATGAATGGAAACTTCAATCCACCTAGTCCTTTTTTCTTACCTTTTTGCATTCCAGTCATCGTTTTCATCATCTTTTTCATATCATCAAATTGCTTGATTAAACGATTGATCTCTTGTACCGTTGTACCGCTACCTTTGGCAATGCGCTTTTTGCGACTAGCATTGATTATTTCCGGTTGTTCTCGCTCTAATTTAGTCATAGAACGAATAATTGCCTCAATATGCCCAATTTGTTTTTCATCAACTTGCGCATTTTTCAGCCCTTTAATTTTATTTGCACCAGGAAGCATTCCTAACAATTCATCAAGCGGTCCAAGTTGACGCACTTGTCCAAGTTGTTCTAGGAAATCGTCAAGCGTAAACGAAAGCGTACGCATTTTTTGCTCAAGTTCTTTTGCTTTCTCTTCATCAACTGTAGCTTGCGCTTTTTCAATTAATGTTAAGACGTCTCCCATCCCTAAAATACGGGATGCCATACGCTCTGGATGGAACGCTTCAATCGCATCTAGTTTTTCACCCATACCAGCAAATTTAATCGGTGTATTTGTTACAGCTTTAATAGATAATGCCGCACCACCGCGCGTATCACCATCTAATTTCGTTAATACAACACCCGTTAAACCTAACTGTTCATGGAAACTTTGTGCAACATTTACCGCGTCTTGACCCGTCATCGCATCGACAACAAGGAAAATTTCATCCGGTTTCGCAACTTCTTTCACTTTCGCTAATTCATCCATTAGTTCTTCATCAATATGCAGACGACCCGCTGTATCGATTAAAACATAATCGTGATGATCTTCTTTTGCTTTTGCAATCGCTTGTTTCGCAATTTCAACAGGACTTACTTGATCTCCTAAAGAGAATACAGGCATGTCCAATTGCTTCCCTAATGTTTCAAGCTGTTTAATCGCTGCTGGACGGTAAATATCCGCTGCAACAAGCATTGGTTTACGATTATGCTTTTTACGAAGCAAATTCGCAAGCTTACCTGTCGTCGTTGTTTTACCCGCACCTTGCAGACCAACCATCATTATAACAGTCGGTGGCCTATTAGCAACAGCAATTTTGCTTTGCTCTCCGCCCATAAGTTCTGTAAGTTCTTCCTGTACGACTTTAATTACTTGTTGTCCAGGTGTCAAACTTGTCATTACATCTTGTCCGACAGCACGTTCAGACACACGCTTTACAAAATCTTTTACTACTTTAAAGTTAACGTCCGCTTCTAAAAGAGCTAGACGAACTTCTCTCATCATTTCTTTCACATCGGCTTCAGAAACTTTTCCTTTGCCGCGGATTTTTTGCATTGTCTGTTGAAGTCGGTCGGCTAATCCTTCAAATGCCATATTGCCGCCCTCCTAATCTAATTTTTCGATAGCTTCAACAACTTGTTTCATTTCTTCATTCACATGCTCTTCTTCGCTGATTAGCTGTTTTAGCTTTGCAACAAGTCGCTGTCGCTCTTGAAACTTTTGAAGTAATACTAATTTATCTTCATATTCTTCAAGCATCGCTTCAGTCCGTTTAATGTTATCATACACGGCTTGGCGACTTACATCAAATTCTTCCGCAATTTCACCAAGAGATAAATCATCTAGATAATAAAGCGACATATAACTTCTTTGTTTTTGCGTTAACAACGATTGATAAAAATCAAATAAATAGTTCATTCTCGTTGTTTTCTCGAGCATGTTGGATCATCCTTTGTTAAGTGATTTCCCTTTACATGAATTAGTTTACATGGAGTACAAAAGAGTGTCAAGTTTTTTTCTTAACATCACATATTTTTTATAGAAAAAGAAGCGGAAAATACCGCTTCTTTCACTTATACTTCTTCTGTTTCTACTAAGTTCGCAAATAAACCATACACATATTGTTCTGGATCAAACTGCTGTAAGTCATCCATTTGCTCCCCTAATCCAACAAATTTCACCGGTACATCCATTTCGTTACGAATCGCTAATACAATACCACCTTTAGCAGTTCCATCTAACTTCGTTAAAACAATACCAGTAACATTCGTTGCTTCACGGAATGTTTTCGCTTGACTTAAACCGTTTTGTCCTGTTGTTGCATCAATAACAAGTAATACTTCATGAGGAGCCCCCGGTACTTCACGCTCAATTACACGCTTCACTTTCTCTAACTCTTTCATTAAGTTTACTTTATTTTGTAAGCGCCCTGCTGTGTCACATAGTAATACGTCTACTTTACGTGCTTTCGCAGCTTGTACAGCGTCATACATAACCGCCGCTGGATCAGATCCTGATCCTTGTTTAATCACTTCTACACCAACGCGATCACCCCATACTTCTAATTGTTCAATCGCTCCCGCGCGGAATGTATCTCCTGCCGCCAATAGGACAGACTTACCTTCTGTTTTGAATTTATGTGCTAGTTTACCAATCGTCGTCGTTTTTCCTACGCCATTAACACCGACAAATAAAACAACTGTTAATTGATCCTCTTGCATATTAATTTCGTTGCTAAATTCACTGTCACCTTTGTAAATTCCTACTAACTTTTCTGAAATAACAGCTTGTACTTCTTTTGGATCTTGGATGTTGCGACGTTGCACTTCTTCTTTCAATTGATCAATTAATTCCATTACCGTCGAAACTCCGACATCTGCACCAATTAAAATTTCTTCTAGTTCCTCAAAGAAGTCTTCATCTACTTTACGATAACGATAAACTAAATCATTTACTTTATCTGCAAACGAATTCCTCGTCTTTTCTAACCCTTGTTTAAATTTCTCTGTTACCGTACCTGTTTGTTTTGAAATTTTTTCTTTTAATTTTTTAAAAAAGCTCATACTGTCCCATCCTTCCTAATTACTTGCCACTAGTTCTTCTCCATCATCTAAACGAACCGAAACAAGTTTAGATACCCCTGACTCTTGCATTGTTACACCGTACAATACGTCAGACTCTTCCATTGTACCTTTTCTATGTGTAATGACAATAAACTGTGTCTCATCACTAAATTTCTTTAAATACTGTGCAAAACGGGCAACATTCGCCTCATCAAGAGCCGCCTCTACCTCATCTAGTACACAGAATGGAACTGGACGCACTTTTAAAATACCAAATAACAGCGCAATTGCTGTTAAAGCACGCTCTCCACCTGAAAGTAAACCTAAGTTTTGTAGTTTCTTCCCTGGCGGTTGCGCTACAATATCAATACCCGTATTTAATAAGTCCTCTGGATTCGTCATGACTAAATCCGCTCTACCGCCTCCAAATAATTCAGAGAATACTGATTGAAACTCCATTCGGATTCCTTCAAACGTAGTAGAAAAGCGTTTTTTCATCTCTTCATCCATTTCAGTAATAAGCTGGTGTAATGTCGTTTTCGCTTCTTCTAGGTCATCTTTTTGCTCCAGTAAGAATGTATGACGCTCTGCTACACGCTCATACTCTTCAATTGCCCCTAAGTTTACTGTGCCTAGCTCTTCGATGGATAGTTTAATTAGTTTCACCTTTTTACGTGCATCCTCAGCAGGCATTATCATTGTATACTTCAATTTTGCTGCTTCAAATGAAATTGTATATGTTTCACGTAAATGCTGTAATCTATTTTCTAACTCTACATCAAGTCGGTTTATTTTTACTTCTTGATCTTTCAACATCTCAAGAATGTATTTATGCTTACCTGTTGTTTCTTTTAGGTTACGCTCTAACTGTTCTACTCTCTCTTGTAACGATACGCGTTGTTCGCGACGAGAGCGAATTAACTCTGAAGTTTGATTACGATCATATGCTTTCTTCTCAATCATATTCGTAATTTGCTCTTCACCACTTGAATTCGATGTCATTTCTTGTTTTAAGAATGCTAAATCCTCTTTCGTTTTGACAAGCGTTGCATCCGTTTCTTCTTTTTCTTTCGTCAATCGTTCAACTTTTTCTTTTTGATTAGATAAGCGTTGTTGCTTTTCAGCCGCCAACACTTTCAACTCAGTCATTTCTTTTTGAACTTTTTCTTTCGAAGAATGCTGCTCACTTTTTTGTTTAGTTAAAGCGACAATTTTGCTATCTAATCCCGTAATCTCGGCTTGAAGAGTCGCTAAAATCTTTTCTAACTCTTCTTTACGCCCTTGTATCTTCACTTGATCTTGTAAGAATCCTTCAATCTCTAAATCGTAAATAGATAAACGATCATTAATACGATGTTCTTCTAATTCTAAGCGATTAATTTCTTCTCTTAATTTCTGTTCATCTACACGCTCTACTTCTACACTTTGCCTTAGTTCGCGTATTTGCACTTCTCTTTCTTGAATCTCTTGCTTTACTGCTTTAACAAAGTTTTCTAACTTCGTTGTTTTCTCTTCCATATCAGTTAACTTGCTCGTCCACTCTTCTAGTTCACGTTGACGTCCTAATAAAGAAGATTTTGCCTGTTTTACCGCTCCACCTGTCATAGAACCACCAGGGTTCACTACGTCACCTTCGATTGTTACAATGCGATAACGGTATTGCAGTTGTTTCGCTAACTCATTTGCCCCGCGTAAATCTTTCGCAACAATAACAGTACCTAATAAATTCGAAACTACATTTTCATATTTATTGTTATATTGCACAAGTTCTGCCGCCACACCTACAAACGATGGGTGTTGATTTACAATACGTAATTGTTCAAATGATAACGATCTACTTTTAATTACAGCTTGCGGTAAAAACGTTGCTCGCCCATGTTTATTTTGTTTTAAAAACGCAATTGCATTACGAGCATGTTCTTCTTTTTGTACGACAATATGCTGCATTGCTGCACCTAGAGCAATTTCCATTGCAATTTCATATTCTTTCGGTACTGTTAGCAGTTCTGCGACAGCACCCTCGATACCTTGCAACTTATTTTCTCTAGCTTTTAATACTTCACGTACTCCTTGATAGAAACCAGAGTAATCTTCTTGCATCTCTTCTAGCATTTCTTTTCGAGAACGTGCCTGTTGTACAAATTGATACGCTTGATACAGTTTTGTTTCATTTTCACTATACTGCGTCTTGCATTTCCCAAGTGCCGCTTCTGTCTTTTGTATATTCGAAAGGATACCAGCTACTTTTTCTTTCACTTGTTCATAACTTTCCACAAGCTTCGTCTTTTTCGCGGTAATTTCCATACGCATTTCTACATATTTCGCATTTTCTTCATCAAGGCGTTCATTTTTAGAGTTTTGTTGTTTAGATTGTTCTTCAATCATAGATAACTCATTGCGATGACTAGCTTGTTGATTTAAAAGTTCAATATAGTCACCTTTTAAATTCTCAATTTGTTCCTCTAAATTGTCAGCAAAAGTTGCAAGCAGTAACTCATTATCATGCAATTTCGTTTCCAACTCTTTTACTTGATTTACAAATTGCATCAACACTTCTGTACTGGATTCAATTTCACCATCATAACTTGTAGCTTTCTCTGTTAATTCAACAATTAACTGCTCGAGTTGCGCACAATGCGTCGTTGCATTTTGTTTTCTCTCTTTTAATAACTCACGCTGTCCTTCTAACTTTTCTAGCTCTTTACTAGAAAGAAGAAGTACTTCTTGTAAGGAATCTACAGACTCATCTACTGCTTGTAATTGTCCTCGTAATTCCTCTAGCTCTTCTTCACCTTTTTGTAAATGCGTTGACATTTTAGCTTCTTCGTTTTTATTATGTCCAAACTGATTTCGAAGCGCTTCCCATTTCTCATGTAATTCTTCAATTTCATGTACAATAAGCGCCGCTTCTACTTTCTCTAATTCTTCTTTTTTCTCAAGATAATCTTTCGCAATAGAAGCTTGTCTTTCTAAAGGTTCTACTTGACTACTTAATTCGTGAATGATATCTTGTACACGATTTAAGTTTTCTTGTGTATCTGCTAATTTTGCTTCAGCTTTCTTTTTACGAAGTTTGTATTTCAGCACTCCAGCAGCTTCTTCAAATACACCACGACGTTCTTCCGATTTACTACTTAAAATCTCTTCAACTTTCCCCTGGCTAATAATCGAAAAAGCTTCTCTTCCCATACCAGAGTCCATAAATAAATCGATAATATCTTTCAATCTACATGATTGTTTATTAATATAAAAATCACTATCACCAGAACGAGATACACGACGTGTTACACACACCTCATTATATTCAATCGGTAAACGTTGATCTTCATTATTTAAAGTTAATGTTACTTCAGCAACATTAACTGCTCTTCTCGTATCACTGCCCGCAAAAATAATATCTTCCATCTTTGCACCACGTAACGATTTTGCAGATTGTTCACCAAGTACCCAGCGAATCGCATCAGTAATATTACTTTTCCCACTTCCATTAGGTCCTACTACAGAAGTTACACCTGGGACAAAATCAACAGATACGCGCTCAGCAAACGACTTAAATCCTGCTATTTCTAATCTTTTTAAAAACACGAAAGGCCTTCCTCCTATTCTCCGTTGTTATAACTGTTATCTATACAAAAACGAGCTATTATACGGATTTCCCTTCCCTTTATTCACAAACAAAAGAAAGTTTCATTCTATGCATAAGGAATCCCCCTCATTCAAAGGGGGATTCCTTATAGTTGTTCTTTTAATTTTTTCAATGCTTCTGCAGCAGCTTGTTGCTCTGCTTCTTTTTTCGACTTGCCACTACCAAGACCTAAAGCCACGTTATTTAACGTAACACGTGACACAAATTCTCGGTTATGAGCCGGTCCTTTTTCTTGCAAAATTTGATACTCAATATTGCCACTACCATCACGCTGAATCAACTCTTGTAATTGACTCTTATAATCCATCACATGAGAAAAAGCACCTTCATTAATTTTCGGATATACAACTTCTTTTAAGAATCCCCAAACTGTTTCAAGCCCTTGATCAAGATAAAGGGCACCAATAAACGCTTCAAAGACATCCGCTAATAAAGCTGGTCGTTCACGTCCACCCGTCATTTCCTCGCCTTTTCCTAATAAAACAAGGCTACCAAATGACAATTCGTTTGCAAAACGAACAAGAGATGGTTCACATACAATAGCTGCACGTAGTTTTGTTAACTCTCCTTCGCTCATTGTCGGATATTTTTGAAACAGATACTGCGATACAGTGAGTTCCAATACAGCATCACCAAGAAATTCAAGACGCTCATTGTCCTCATGCGGTTTTTTTCGATGCTCATTCACATACGATGAATGCGTAAATGCTTGAATCAATAATTTTTCATCTGAAAACGTAATACCTATTTCTTCTTGAAATACTTTAAACGCTTCACGATATTTTGTTTCGTATTTTTTTTCTCTATGTTTTCGGTACGGCATAAGTCCCTCCAGATATAAGCCGAGAAGCCCCGCTAAAAAACGGGACTTCACTTAAGCATTATAGATGACTCTCTATGTAAGTCACAGCATCGCCAACAGTAGCAATCTTTTCAGCATCTTCATCAGAAATTTCCATTTCGAATTCATCTTCCAATTGCATTACAAGTTCTACTACATCTAGGGAGTCTGCGCCTAAATCTTCTTTAAAGCTCGCAGCTGGTACTACTTCAGTTTCTTCTACACCTAAACGATCAACGATGATTTTTGTTACACGCTCTAAAACATCTGCCATTCCATTCACCTCCCCTCAAATATTATATTAAATATTGGCCAAAAAAACTAGCTGAAATCAATTCTTTTATTACATTACCATACCGCCATCAACATTTAACGTTTGACCTGTAACATATTTGCTTTGATCAGAAGCAAAGAAAGTTACAGCATTTGCGATATCCTCCGCTTCACCAAACTGAGCTACAGGAATTAATTTTAACATTTCAGCTTTTATATTTTCATCTAATACGTCTGTCATATCTGTGGCAATAAACCCAGGAGCAATTGCATTTACAGTAATATTACGGCTCGCTAACTCTTTTGCTGATGTTTTTGTTAATCCAATTACACCCGCTTTAGCAGCAACATAGTTTGCTTGTCCTGGATTACCTGTTACTCCAACAACAGAAGCGATATTAATAATACGCCCATGACGTTGACGCATCATATATCGAGATACTGCCTTCGTACATAAGAATACACCTTTTAGGTTTGTATTAATAACTGTATCCCATTCTTCTTCTTTCATACGCATTAATAAATTATCTTTTGTTACACCTGCGTTATTTACAAGAATATCAACTTGTCCAAAAGTATCTACAGTTTGTTTCACCATATTTGTAACGTCTTCAGCATTTGCAACATCTGCTCTTACAGCAATTGCATCCGAACCTAATTTCTTTATTTCATCAACTACTTCATTTGCCTTTTGCTCATTACCAGCATAATTTACTACAACATTTGCCCCTTGTTTCGCTAAATCAATCGCAATCGCACGACCAATTCCACGTGAAGCGCCAGTTACTAATGCTACTTTCCCTTTTAACATCAGTTTTCTCCTCTCAAATTTGAAATGGTATCTTTTAATGTCTCTTCATCATATATCGCATATGCTTTCACTGATGAATCAATTGACTTCATAAGTCCAGCAAGTACTTTCCCCGGTCCAATCTCAATAAATGTATCTACCCCTTGACTCACCATATTTTCAATGGACGGGTACCATAAGACAGGCGAATAGAGCTGTTCAATTAGCTTTTCTTGAATATGTGTACCGCTTGTAATAACATCTGCTGTTACATTTGCGATAACAGGAATATTCGTATCTTGAATTGTAATTTCATTTAGGACATTTTGGAACTTCTCAGCTGCCGGCTTCATAAGTGAAGAGTGGAACGGTCCACTTACCTTAAGCGGAATTGCTCTCTTTGCACCATTTTCTTTCGCTCTTTGAGAAGCAATCTCGACTCCTTGCTTTGTTCCAGAAATCACAATTTGCTTCGTACTATTCATATTAGCGATTTGTACTGCATATCCTTCACTTGTTACTTCTTCTGTAACTTGTTTCAGCATATGTGGATCAGCACCTAAAATAGCCGCCATTGCACCTTCTCCGCCAGGAACAGCTTCTTCCATATATTCCCCACGTTTCCTTACAGCGTATACAGCGTCTTCAAAAGTTATTGCACCCGCTGCTACAAGAGCGCTATATTCACCTAAACTATGTCCTGCAACAAAGTCTGGTGTAATATCATACTCTTTCAAAGCTGTCAAAATAGCAAAACTCGTTGTTAATAAGGCAGGCTGCGCATTTGTCGTTAACGTAAGCTTTTCCTGCGGTCCTTCAAAAATCACTTCTGAAAGTGAATCTTGCAACACCTCATCTGCTTTTGCAAACACATTTGCAACCTCTTTATTATTCTCCGCTAACTGTTTACCCATTCCAACTGCCTGTGAACCTTGGCCCGGAAAAAGAAATGCTAGTTTTCCCATTTCAAACCCTCCTCTTATTGGAGTGGCTCTTTCTCCATTACACTTGAAATAGTAGGAATTACTTCTTTCGCTACCATTTCTCTCGTTTGACGAATCGCACTAAATATCGATTGGTCATTGGAAGAACCGTGAGCCTTAATGACAGGAGCTTTCAATCCAAACAATGCCGCTCCCCCATACTCCGAATAATCCATTTTATCTTTTAATACCATAAGTTTTGGCTTTAATACCGCTGCTGCTAATTTACTCGTAAACGAACTCATTAACTGCTCTTTTAACATAGAGAATAATGCAAGTGCCGTTCCTTCTAATGATTTTAGCGCTACATTCCCTGTAAAACCATCACACACAACAACATCTGCTACACCTTGCAATAAATCTCTTGATTCAACGTTCCCAACGAAATGAATTGGGGCATCCTTAAGCATTGCAAAGACTTGTTTTGAAAGCTCGTTCCCTTTGCCATCCTCTGTTCCAACGTTCAAAAGTCCAACGCGAGGATTTTTAATTCCTCTTACTTTCTCAGCGTATACAGATCCCATTACTGCATATTGATATAAATGAATTGGTTTTGCATCAACGTTCGCTCCAACATCTAACATAACAAAACCTTCTCCATCAACAGTTGGCATTGTAGGGGATAAAGCTGGTCGCTCAATTCCTTCCATACGACCTACAACAAACAATCCAGCCGCCATTAAAGCTCCTGTACTACCAGCTGATATACAAGCATCCGCTACGCCGTCTTTCACTTGCTGCGCTGCTAGTACCATTGAAGCTTGTTTTTTTCGACGAACGGCTCTTACTGGTTCATCTGTCGATTCGATTTTTTCATCTGTATGAAGTATAGTAATTCGTTCTTCACTCGTTAAGTATTGACGAATTTCCTCTTCTTTCCCTACTAACGTAATATGTAAATCAGAATATTCCTTAATAGCTTTCATTGCTCCTAATACGACAGCCTTTGGAGCGTGATCGCCGCCCATTGCATCTATTGCGATTTTCATAAGTTGTTACCTTCCTCACTATAATTACTAGATCGATACATTTCAAAAGTGCCTGTAAAAACAAGTTCTTCTCCAACAAAGCTACGCACTTTTACAACGGTCCGTCCTTTATCATTCTCTACATCTTCAACGCGTGCTTTTGCAACAACACGCTCTCCTAATTTTACAGGACGAATGTATCGAATGGTAGACTTTGCAGTTAAAGCTAATTCTTCATCAATAACTGCAACAGCTAGTGAGTTTGCTTGTGCAAACAAATGATGCCCACGGGCAATCTGATTTCTTTTAAATACGTGTTCTACCTTCACTTCAAAGATAGAAATCGCATGTCTATCTAATTCTATATCGATAATTTCTCCGACAACCTCTTCTAACGGTAAAGATTTCACATCTTCTTCATGTTGCTTCGTAGCTACATGTTTAATTCTTTCTCTTAATTCAGGAATAGATAATTCCATACGATCAAGACGTACGGTTTGTATACTCACTTGAAATTTTTCTGCTAAATCTTCATCCGTAATAAAAGGATTCGTTTCTATTGTTTGTTGTAATAATTCTTGTCTTTCTTTTTTACTTCTTCTTTTTTTCATACCGCACCATCCATTTTTATGACTAGGTACTAACAGTAGTATATAATCATTAAAAGTAGAATGCAACAAAAACTTTTGTTGCCTCTCTTTAATCGAGCTTCTCTCCTTGGAACACACCTGTCCCGTCAAGATAAGTACGCAACGAAGCATATTGATCATTATGCCAAAATGCTTCAGAATCTACTAGTAACGCCGCATCTTGTCTCGCAGTTTCTAACGCTCGGTAATCATGTACCATATCAGCAACCTTAAATTCTGGTAAACCACTTTGCTTACTTCCAAAGAAATCTCCAGGACCTCTTAACTCTAAATCTTTTTCTGACAATACAAATCCATCGTTCGTTTCGGTCATAATACGCATTCGCTCTTTTCCCGTTTCCGATTTTGGATCCGCGATTAATAAACAATATGATTGTTCACTACCACGCCCAACACGTCCCCTAAGCTGATGAAGCTGCGATAAACCGAAACGTTCTGCATCATAAATAACCATTACAGTCGCATTCGGTACGTTCACACCTACTTCAACAACCGTTGTCGACACAAGAATTTGCACTTTATTTTCACTAAATTGTCCCATTATCTCTTCTTTTTCTTGAGATGATAATCTTCCATGCATTAATCCGACTTGACATTTCCCTTGATAATGATGAGTCAGCATACTATGTAAATCAATCGCATTTTGTACATCAAGTTTCTCCGATTCTTCAATAAGGGGACAAATTACATATGCTTGTCTTCCTTTTTTTATCTCCTTCTCCACAAAACCAAGAACTCGATCTAACATATCATGTTTTGCCCAGTATGTTTCAATTACCTTTCTACCAGCTGGCATCTCATCGATTATAGAAACATCCATCTCTCCAAATGCAGTAATTGCTAACGTACGCGGAATTGGGGTCGCTGTCATAAATAATACATCTGGACTTTCACCTTTCTCCCTTAAAACTCGTCGCTGCGCTACACCAAATCGATGTTGTTCATCAGTAATAACGAGACCTAACCTATGAAAGATAACTTCATCTTGAATTAAAGCATGTGTTCCGACAAGGATATCTATTTCTCCTTGTTCTAATTTAGCCAAAATCTCTCGACGCCTTACACCTTTAACAGAACTTGTTAGCAATTCAACCTTCATACCAAAGTGTGAGAACGTCTCTGCGAGCGATTGATAATGTTGCTCCGCTAAAATTTCTGTAGGAACCATTAAAGCACCTTGATAATGTGCTAATTTCGCTGCATAAAGGCCAATCGCTGCAACGACTGTTTTCCCAGAACCTACATCACCTTGCAACAGACGATTCATCCGATAAGGAGATGTCATATCTTTCATAATTTCATCTACTACCCGGCTCTGTGCACCAGTTAACGGAAACGGAAGTGCATCGATAAACTCTTGCAATTCTGCTGAAGGAATTTCTTTTTTCGTCCCTTTCGAATTTTCCCTCTCCATTTTCCGTAATGTTTGCATTTTCAGCTGAAATAAGAAAAACTCCTCATATACAAAACGGCGACGTGCTTGTTTTAAATCTTCCTGCCCTGCTGGAAAATGCAATGCCCGAAGCGCTTCATAACGCGGCAATAATTTATATCGACTAAGCAATCCATCAGGCAGCACTTCAACTATAGATTCTCCATACTCCTTGAATGCTTGGGCAATAAAACGGCGCATCTGCTTTACTGTAAGTTTCCCTTTCACTGAGTATACAGGCTCTACTTCTTGTTGACGTGCAACTGATCCAAAATGAAGCTCTGATACCGCAATCGTTTGACGATGCTGATCCCATTTACCAGTAATCGTTACCGTTTCATCTAAATTTAACTTCTGCTTATAGTACGGCCTATTAAAACATACAGCTGTAATTAAATAACGACCGACGAGGACACGAACTGTAAGACGCGACTTCTTCTTCCCGTAATATTGTAGTAAAGGAGCACTATGAACTTTCCCTTCAACCGTTACCCGTTCATCATGCTTTACTTCAGCAAGATCTTTCATCGCATAATCTTCATAACGGTACGGAAAATGTTCTAATAGATGAGAAACTGTATAAATTCCCATCTCGTGTAGTAATTCAGATGTTTCTCCTCCGATTCCCTTTACATCCGTAACAGGAACTTGTACAACTTCATTCAAGATTCTCACGCTCCGTCACATTATTTTCTTTGATTCATTATCCATTAACGCGATTGACATCTGTAATCGCTCTATTTCACCTTATATATTCTATCATAGGCATTCTAAGAGAAACTACTCAAATCCATCATAAGCAACACGAAAGAAAAGAGCCTCACTATTAGCAGCAAGGCTCTTTTTTATCTTCAATATGCTAGCCTTTTGAATAAAAACTAGTAATAAACTTCATATTACTACTTCTTATCCATTAGCAAGTAAGTAATCCATTTATTTTCAAAACGAATTTTTTCTTATTCTACAGAGAAGATGAAAGAATACACCGGTTGGTTTCCAGCATGCACTTCTACTTCTGCGTCTTCAAAGTTCTCTTCTACAAATTCAACTAACTCAGCTACTTCTTCGTCAGTTGCATCTTCACCTTGTAGAATCGTTACGATTTCAGAATCTTCATCAATAAGTGCTTCTAGTAATTGCTTTGCAGCTCCTACTTTTGCAGCATTTGTTGATACGATTTTTCCATCTGCGATACACATGAAATCATCTTTTTGAATTGCTACACCATCAATTTCCGTATCACGTACCGCATACGTAATTTGACCGGTTTTCACATGAGATAAAGCTTCTTTCATGTTTTCTTCATTCTCTTCTAACGTTCCAACTGGATTAAATGCTAACATTGCAGCCATACCTTGAGGAACTGTTTTTGAACGAATCACAATCACTTCTTGATCAACAACTGACGCTGCTTGTTCTGCTGCCATCACGATATTTCCGTTGTTCGGTAAAATAATGATTTTTTCAGCATTCGCTTCTTCAATCGCCTTCACAATATCCTCCGTACTTGGATTCATCGTTTGGCCACCTTCGATCACTTTCGTCGCGCCAATGCTCTCAAATAAAGTTTTGATACCAGATCCCATAGCTACAGTGACGATACCGTACGGTTGTTTCTCTTTAGACTGGCTAGTCGGCTCAGGCATCATAGTAGGCTCATCTAATAAAGCAGTATGCTGTTCACGCATATTTTCTACTTTAATCTTAATTAAACTACCATAGCGTTGTCCATAATTCATAGGATCTCCAGGATGTTCCGCATGAATATGAACCTTAACAACCTCATCATCTGATACAACAAGTAGTGAATCTCCGTATACACTAATATCTTCACGGAATTTTTGTTCAGAGAAATTATGTTCTTTCATTTTTTCAGGCTCTAATTTCACCATGAATTCCGTACAATATCCATACTTTATATCTTCTGTACTCAATTGGCTTTGTACACTACGGTGATGTTCTGCGCGTACCATGTCATTCATAGATGGTTGGGCAGATACATTAGAAGAAATCGTTTCTCCTTTTAAGTCAGCTAAAAATCCTTCATATACAACAACAAGACCTTTACCACCGCTATCTACAACGCCAACTTGTTTTAATACAGGTAATAAATCTGGCGTACGATTTAACGATGCATTCGCTTCTTTCACAACGTCTTCCATAAACAAAACAAAGTCGCGCTGTTTTTTCGCAACTGTCACTGCATATTTACCCGTTTCTCTTGCAACCGTTAAAATCGTTCCTTCAATCGGTTTCATAACCGCTTTGTAAGCCGCTTCTACCCCAGCATCTAAAGCTGCAGCAAAATCAACTGTTGTTAATTCTTCTTTTTGTTCAATGGATTTAGAGAAACCACGGAATAACTGAGATAAAATAACCCCAGAGTTACCACGAGCTCCCATTAATAATCCTTTGGCTAAACTTACACCGACTTTACCAGCGTGCTGTGAAGGATTTGCTTTCACTTCACGTGCGCCTGAAGTCATTGATAAGTTCATGTTTGTACCGGTATCGCCATCTGGAACTGGAAATACGTTTAATGCATCAACAAGCTGAACATTATTTGTTAAATTATTCGCTCCTTGCATGATCATTTGTGATAAACGTTTCCCATCAATTTTTTGAATTGACACAGATTTTCCTCCTTAATGCACATTACAAGTTTATTACTTTAACTCCTTGTACGTAGATGTTTACAGAATCTACTGCTAGTCCTACAGTTTGATCTAATGTATATTTCACTTTCGTCTGCACGTTATGTGCTACTTCTGAAATTTTCGTACCATAGCTCACAATAATATACATATCAATATGTACTTCATCTTCATCTTTACGAACAATAACACCTCTAGTGAAGTTTTCTTTTCGTAAAATGTCTGTTAAACCATCTTTTAACTGATTTTTTGATGCCATACCTACGATACCGTAGCAATCTACTGCGGCACCTCCAGCAATTGTTGCAATTACATCTGTACTAATATCAATTTGACCATACTTCGTTTTAATTTCAATTGACATCTCGTTTCCCCCTTCATAAATGGTGAAAGTGAGCTAGACTACTTTAGTTACTATCATATAATCTTTTTAAAGAAAATTCCATCGTTCTTTCTTTTCACTCTCATATTTTATGTTTTAAACCACATTTTTTATGATGAGCAAAATAGTCCATTGTTATTATACAACATGTACCACTATAATATGTCAAGCAATTTTTCTTGATTTCAACTTTTCCTCATCGACATATGGTGTCAAGTAAATTTTCTTGATTTCTTTTTTCTACGGTGTTGCATTCTCTTTTTAGTTGTGTTAAATTATAGTAGTGTTTTTAGCATCGCAAAAAAGACTAACATTGAAAAATTACGTATGGTAAGGTATCAAGGGAGGGAAATATAAATGGCTCGTGTTTGTGCTATCACTGGAAGAAAAGCTCGTTCTGGTAACTCTCGTTCTCACGCAATGAACGCTACAAAACGTAAATGGGGCGCTAACCTTCAAAAAGTTCGCGTACGCATCGACGGAAAAGTTCAACGTGTTTACGTTTCTGCTAGAGCATTAAAATCTGGCAAAATCGAACGTGTTTAATAATAAAAAAAAGAGCCGCTAGGCTCTTTTTTTACTATGACAATGGAAAAAGCACCGGTAATAGGTGCTTTTTTTAATCTTTTTTGAAGGTATTTAACATGGCACGAACAATTCCACCAAGAAATTTAGGTAACTTAATTGTATAAAATCTCATGGTTTCCCTCCTAATCCCCATTACTCCACTTGTTCACTATATGATGTAAGGAGCAAAATTGTTTCTTTAATCAGTGCTTCTTATCACCATTAATATGCCAGAAGTAAATGAAAAAGTACCTTTTTCCTCAACGAGTTCATTACTAATACAAAGTGTTGATCCCCATTCTATTGTTTTATTAGTTAGAGGATACTTAAATCCAAGCAATGTAATCCCTTCCACTATTTCAGTAACCGGCACAAAAGATACATAAGGGAAATTTTTATTATCTTCAATTATATGTGTACCCACTTTTTTCACGCTTATTTCATTTTTATTGTCTACAATACACATTTCTATCTCTACTTCTAACCCTCTTAAAAGCATCTGTATATTTGCTAAACCGTGATCCAGCCTTCCACCAGTGGCACCAAAAATACGAATCAATGTCGGCTTTTGTTCTAACGCCCAGTTAATCGCAATTTCTAAATCTGTTTGATCTTTTTCGCGAGGAACAATATGTAAGTCATTTGTTTGCTGGCCCATCCATACTAATTCTTCTTCAGTAACTGAATCGTAATCTCCAAACGCAACAGCTGGAGTAATTCCTCCTTTTAATAAACGATATACGCCTCTATCAACTGCCGCCCACACTACTTTCTCACTTTCATATCGAGAAAAATCTGCACAATATTCCACAGGTCCGCCCGCTAAAATATGAATAATCATGTTTCCTTCCCCTTCTATTGTAAAAAGGCAATCTGCCATTCGGTAGATTGCCTTTTTACATATTTTTCTCTATCCTTTATAAATAGTGAAAACTTACTACACTAGAAGTTTCACTGGGATAAAGACTCGTTCATTCATTATCCACGAATGACGCGAATTGCTTCACCGCGGTCTTTTTGATTGTATACTGCTGATCCAGCTACAAGTACATTTGCTCCTGCTTCAATACAAAGTCTTGCTGTTTCAGCATTTACACCACCATCAACTTCAATTTCTACTTCTAGATTGCGCTCTTTAACCATTTCTGCAACTTGTTTAATTTTCGGTAATACAGAATGGATAAATTTCTGGCCACCAAATCCTGGGTTTACTGTCATAAGTAATACCATATCTATATCTTCTAATACATGCTCAATCGTTGAAACTGGCGTATGCGGATTTAATACAACTCCGGCTTTAATGCCATGAGATTTAATTAACTGAATTGTACGATGCAGATGAGGGCACGCCTCTACATGAACAGTAATAATATCCGCTCCCGCTTTTGCGAAAGTCGGGATATAGTTATCAGGATTTTCAATCATTAAATGTACATCTAATGGTAAAGATGTAATCGGACGGATCGCTTCTACAATTAATGGTCCAATCGTAATATTTGGTACGAAATGTCCATCCATTACATCGACGTGAATGTAATCCGCTCCGCCTTTTTCTACATCTTTAATCTCTTCCCCTAATTTTGAAAAATCTGCTGATAAGATCGATGGTGCAATTTTAATCATAACTAATACCTCGGCTTTCTCTCTCTAATTTCTTCTACGAATTGTTTGTAATTCTTATAACGATATTCTGTAATTTTTCCTTCTTCAACCGCAGCCTTCACAGCACATTTCGGTTCGGAAAGATGTGTACACCCTCTAAATTTACAGTATTGGCTCGCTTCTTTCAACTCTGGAAAACAATATGTAAGATCTTCTACCTCTATATCTATAAAATCAAGTGAACTAAAACCAGGTGTATCTGCAACTAGTCCGCTTCCAACCGCAATTAATTCCACGTGTCTTGTCGTATGTTTCCCGCGTCCTAAATGCGAGGAAATATCATTCGTTTTCAGTTCTAAATCTGGACGTAAAACGTTAAGCATAGAAGATTTCCCTACACCAGATTGCCCTGCTACAACAGAAACACAGCCTTCTAAGAATGGTTTTAAAATATCAATACTTTCCGATGTATTTATAGAAGTAAATAATACATCATATCCCATCTCACGATAGTCATTCGCATAAGATTCAACAGTCTCTCTCATTCTTTCATCCACTAAATCCATCTTACTAATGCAAATAATCGGCTTAATATTATGATATTCAATCAGCACTAAAAATCGATCTAACAGTCCCGGATTAAAATCTGGTTCTACTGCTGAGAAAACGAGAATTGCTTGATCAACATTAGCAATAGGTGGCCTAACAAGTTCATTTTTTCGATCAAATACTTCAAGCACGTATCCTTCACTTGGGTTATCTGCTTGAAAAACAACTTGATCTCCTACCAGTGGTGTAATTTTATTTTTTCTGAACACACCACGCCCGCGGCATTGTGTAATCCCTTCTTCATGCTGCACATAATAAAACCCACTTAGAGCTTTTACAATTTTTCCTTCTGGCATATAATTCTCCTTTATTTTGTATAAAGTGAAGCTGTAATTCATATTGAATGGATTAGAATTCTTTAAATACTTATTTCAAAACCCGTCATATATACAAGTTAATATATTTAATCTACCATCAAATTCAACATATTATTTATAACAGTATCACTTTTATAGCTTTTTGAATCATATATTTTTGCCTGTTATACAGTCCACTATAAGTAGACAGCATAACAGGCAAGAGTCATACATTCCATCCCCTTTAGAAAGAAAATGGAAGTCATTATTATTGAGTTGGGTATGGTACTTCTTTGTCGATAATCGTTACACCATCTCGTACAACTTTATAGTGTCCTTTTGTACCTTCTTGAATTACAAATTCTAAAGAAATAGTTGCCGATTCTGAAATTGTTCTAGTTTCAATTGGTCTATCCATTTTTTGTTGCATATCTTCTTTATAAATTTCTATTGTTTGCGGTTTTTTCTCACCAATTATAGAAGACTCATACGGAATAGAAATATTATCCACTTTCACTGTTTTCGTTACTTTCGGCTTAGGCCCCTCTGAGATGACAATCGTCACTTTATCTCCTTCTTTTAACGGCGTTCCTGGTTTTGGAGATTGCGAAATTACAAGTCCTTTATCAACAGTATCAGAATACTCTCGTTTTATATCTGGAGTTAGTTTTCTCTCATTCAAATAACCATTTACGCTATTTTCAGTCCATCCTGAAAAATCACCTGGTCTAATTTGATAAGGACCTTTACTTACCCAAATTTTCAGTTCTTGTTCCGCCTCTACTACCATTTGATCCGGCGTTGGAATTTGCTCTACGATTTCACCTTTTGGCCTATCATTTTCAATATAATTTATTGTAACTTGCTTATATTTTTCTTCTAATTCAGCCCTTATACTCTCAAAATCTTTTCCTGTGAAATCACTCATCTTACTTTTCTTTTTTCCGCCTGATTGATAGATAGTAATTTTAGAGTTTTCTTTCACGACTCTTCCTGCCACAGGGTCTGTTTTTATCACATCACCGGCTTCAACATCATCTGTATATACAATATTAGGTTCCGTAACCTCAAAACCCTTTTCAACTAATTTATTTACCGCTGTCGCGTACTTCATACCAGCCACATCAGGGACTTTTACATCTTTTGGAATAAAGAATCCTGGAATAACAGTAAGCGCTAACGTTATTCCAATTGCTAAAAGTAAAAATGTCGTTATTAAAACCTTGATCCATTTATTACTTCGTTTTTTCTTCTTATTTAATTCCGTTTCTTCTTTTCTTTTCTGTTCATCCACTTTACTTCCTTTTAAAACAATTGTTTCATCAGTTACATTTTCGAATAATTGTTCTTGTTGAATAATAGGAATCGCTTTTGTCGCTTCCATATCTTCCGGTATGTAAAATGGCTGCTCATTTATCCTCTCTGGATATAGCGCAGTTTCAATATCTCGTTTCATCGCATTGGCAGATTGATATCGGTGAAACGGATCTTTCGCAGTTGCCTTTAATATAATATTTTCGACACTTTGCGGAATATTTTCATTCCATCTCTTTGGAGACGGAATTTCACTTTGTAAATGTTTTAAAGCTATAGCAACAGCAGATTCGCCAGAAAACGGTTGTCTCCCTGTTAACAACTCAAACATAACGATTCCTAGAGAATAAATATCTGATTGTTTATTTGCTATCCCACCGCGCGCTTGTTCTGGTGATAAGTAATGCACCGAACCGAGTACCGAATTTGTATGTGTAATTGTTGTTGCACTTGTAGCTGTCGCAATTCCAAAATCTGTTACTTTTATTACTCCATCAGCTCGAATTAAAATATTGTGCGGTTTAATATCACGGTGCACAATTTCAAAATGATGGGCGTGTGCCATGGCGGATGTTAACTGCTCCATAATATCAAGAGCTTCTCCTATAGGTAACATCCCTCGCTCAATTATGTATTGCTTCAATGTTTGTCCTGGTACATACTCCATTACAAGATAATATATACCATCTTCTTCTCCGACATCATACATATTCACAATATTTGGATGCGACAACGTTGTAACAGACTGCGCTTCTCGATGGAAACGTTTAATAAACTCTTCGTTATTTGAATAGTCGAGTCTTAATATTTTTACCGCTACATCTCGACCAAGTATATCATCATGAGCTAAATACACATTGGCCATTCCACCGCCACCAATCATTTTCAGTAGCTTATAACGGTCATTTAAGCGTTTTCCAATCAGCACGTTGCACTTCACCTACTTTCGTTTGTCGAACCCGCATAATCAATAAGAACAAGGGTGATATTATCTTCCCCGCCACGATCATTCGCCAATTGAATGAGACGTTGTCCCTTCGTTTCAAGCTGTTCATTTAGCTGTAAAATTTGTTGCATATCAGCAATAGAAACTTTGTTAGATAATCCATCAGAGCAAAGAAGTAACTGATCATCTTCCTCAAGCACCAATGTTTTCACATCTAATCCGACTTTCTCTTCTGTTCCTAATGCCCTTAACAAAACATTCTTTTTCGGGTGATATTCTGCGTCTTCTTTTGAAATTTCACCATGTCTCACAAGTTCATTTACAAGGGAATGATCTTCTGTTACAAGCGAGATTTCTCCCTCTGATATCATATAACAACGACTATCTCCTATATGACCTATTGTCACAAAGTTTGGCGTACAAATCGCTATTATAAGTGTTGTTCCCATACCATTACATTCTACATGTTGTTTAGAGTACTCATATATACGCTCATTAATAATCCCAACACTCGTATGTAACCACTCTTCTACTTTTTTTGGTTCATTCATATTATGCGTTTGCTTCCAATAATCATGGAATAATTGAATAGTCATCGAGCTAGCTACATCACCAGCTCGATGACCTCCCATTCCATCTGCTACTACCGCTAATATATTTCCATCTAAATTGTGAAAAACTCCTGCACTATCTTCATTATGTTGACGAACTTTTCCTTTATCCGATAGAAACACGGCTTTCATCTCGTCACCTCGTCTCTTCTTTACGCTCCTTCGCACGTAACTGACCGCAGGCTGCATCAATATCATGACCTTGTTCACGGCGAATTGTTACATTCACTCCACGATCTTTTAACGTTTTTTCAAATAAGAAAATTTGTTCACGTGGCGTACGTACATAATCACGTTCAGGTACGTAGTTTACCGGAATTAAGTTTACATGACATTTTACACCTTTTAAAAGCGCAGCAAGTTCTTCCGCTTGCTCAACTTGGTCATTTTCTCCTCCAAATAAGCCATATTCAAACGTAATACGACGCCCTGTTTTATTTACATAGTATTTAACAGCTTCCATTAAATCTGGTAGCTTATAAGCACGGTTAATCGGCATTAATTTTGAACGTAACTCTGTATTTGCAGAATGCAATGAAATCGCAAAATTAATTTGCATATCTTCTTCAGCGAACTTATAAATTTTTGGAACAATTCCACTTGTTGAAACTGTCATATGTCTTGCGCCAATATGAATTCCTTTTTCATGGTTTATAATGCGTAAGAATGACATTAAGTTGTCATAATTATCAAACGGCTCTCCAATTCCCATAACAACAAGCGAACTTACACGTTCTTCTGTTTCATCTAGTGCACGTTGCACTTCTACTACTTGTGCTACAATCTCTCCAGCCTCTAAGTTTCGTTTTAACCCACCAAGTGTAGATGCACAGAACGTACAACCAATACGGCATCCGACCTGTGTTGTTACACAAATAGAATTTCCATATTCATGTCGCATTAACACTGTTTCAATAGAATAACCATCATATAATTGGAATAAGAATTTAATTGTTCCATCAGAAGACGTTTGTTTTACCAATGTATTTAAAGTAGTAATATCAAAGGAATTCGACAATTTATCGCGTAATCCTTTAGAAAGATTCGACATGTCGTCATAATTTTTTACACGTTTCTTATATAGCCAATCAAAGATTTGTCCTGCACGGAACTTCGGTTCTCCTTGTTCCTTTAACCAATCTTGCATTTCATGAAGTTGTAAAGAATAAATTGATGGTTTCTTCGTTTCTAGATTTTTCTTTTGTTTTCTCACAGTCGTTTCCACGATGCTACACCTTCTTCCTTAAACAAGCAATATAAAAGCCATCTGTTGCAAAATAATGCGGTAAAATTCGTACTTGACCTTCATCAATATACGGATTTAACTTTTCTGGCATGCGATCTTTTATCGTAGTATCCCATTCAAATTCAGGATGCTCTTGTAAAAATTGCTTAATTACTTGTTCATTTTCTATTTTTTCTATTGTGCACGTACTATAAACAAGGCGACCCCCTTGTTTAAGCAATGGTGCTATTTTTTCTAGTATTGCAAGTTGGATCGTCGATAATCTTTCACTATCGCCTTTATTTTTACCTAACTTAATATCAGGTTTACGTCTAATCACACCAAATCCAGAACATGGTGCATCTACTAATATTTTATCAAATGTTTCATTCGCAAAGTGTTCTTGCACTTTTCTAGCATCTAGTGCTTTTGTTTCGACATTTTCTAAACCAAGTCGCTCTGCTTGCTGTTTAATTAAACGTACTTTGTGTGCATGTAAATCAAGAGACATAACTTGACCTGTTCCTTTTAATCGCTCTGCAATGTGCGTTGTTTTTCCGCCCGGAGCAGCACAACTATCAAGAACTACATCTCCCTCATTCGGTTCTAAAGCGCGTGCTACAAGCATAGAACTTTCATCTTGAATAGAAAGAAAACCTTTTTTAAACGCATCTGTATGCGCTACATTCCCTCTTTCAATTTGAATTGCATCCTCTGATAAATCGCCACGCTTCGCTTCAATACCTTCACTAGCCAACAACTCAATTGCTTCTTCTACTGTTATTTTATCAACATTTACACGCGCTGTTGGTACTGGGGGTAACATGTTCACTTCACACATTTTCTCTGCTGTCTCTAAACCATATTCAGAAGCCCAGTCTTGAACAAGCCACATTGGATGACTTGTTGCAATTGCCAAACGTTCTACTGGATCCTTGATTTCATCTACAGAAGGTACCCCTTCTCTTTGAATCGAACGTAATACCCCGTTTACCATACCAGCAATCCCTTTATGCCCGCGACGTTTTGCAATTTCAACTGCTTCATGAATAGCCGCTCTTTCGGGCACTCGGTCTAAATAAATCATTTGGTATAAAGATAAGCGAAGTAATACTCTTACCCACGCCTCAACCTTCTTTTTTAAAAAAGGCTGTAAATAATAATCTAATGTGTCACGACGTTGAATCGTTCCATATACAATTTCAGTTAACAAACCAATATCTTTTCTATCAATTGCATTTTTTTCAATTAGATTGTTTAAAAGTAAGTTACTGTATGCACCACTTTTTTCTACTTGAATTAAGCCATCAAGAGCTAACTCACGAACATTTTTACTCATGCATTTTCTCCTAACTTCGTTCCAATTTCAGGTTTTGTGCCGCGTAAAAATTGTGAACAACTCATACGTTTTTTACCAGAAGGTTGCAATTCAGTGATTTTAACACTTGTCTCATTCCCTGTTGCAACAACAAATCCATCTTCTTCAAGAGCTACTATTGTACCTGGTTCAGCTTTCTCTGTAATAGAGACCTTCTCTCCCCACCATACTTTAACAACTTGTCCTGCCAAAGTCGTATAAGCAACTGGCCATGGATTCAATCCGCGAATGTGATTGTATACTTCTTCACCTGTTTTTGTCCAATCAATTTTCTCTTGCTCACGTTTTATATTATATGCAAACGTTACTTCTTCTTCGTTTTGTTTAATTGGTTCTAACTTACCTTGGATTAATAAAGGTACTGTTTTAGATAGAAGGTGTGCCCCTGCTTCACTTAACTTATCGAATAAAGAGCCTGTCGTTTCACGCTCTTCAATCTCCACTTCTACTTGCGTTAAGATATCACCAGCATCCAATTTCTCTACCATATACATAATTGTAATACCCGTTTTTTCTTTACCTTCCATAATTGCATAATGGATTGGTGCACCACCACGAAGTTCAGGTAGTAAAGACGCGTGGACGTTAATACATCCATACTTCGGTACTTCTAAAATTTCATTTGGTACAATTTGACCGAAAGCAGCTGTTACAATTAAATCTGGCTCTAACGCCAAGACTTGTTCATATTCGTCTTTTTCACGAATTCTTAACGGTTGTAACACCGGAATACCATGTTTTTCTGCTTCAACTTTAACAGGTGTAGGTGTTAATACTTTTTTTCTACCTACCGGACGATCGGGTTGCGTCACAACACCTATTACATCATAGCCATCTTCGATAAGACGACGAAGCACCGGCACTGAAAAGTCCGGTGTTCCCATAAATACTACTTTTATCATTAAAAAACCGCTCCTTTTAATACCTATTCTAATTCGTTTTCTTCATAATATCTTGTCACTTTCGATGTAAATAACACACCGTGTAAATGATCGATTTCATGTTGAATGGCACGTGCTAAAAACCCTTCTGCTTCTAGTAAAAATACTTTACCTCGGCGATTTTGCGCACGTACTTTAATATAATCCGCACGTTCCACTTCACCATAAAGTCCCGGGAAGCTTAGACAACCTTCGGGACCTACTTGTTCACCACGTTTTTCTAGTATCGATGGATTGATTAACTCGATTTTCCCCGTATCATCATCGATATCAACTACCGCTACTTGCAAGCTTACACCTACTTGAGGCGCAGCTAAACCGACTCCGTCCGCAATTAACATTGTTTCATGCATATCTTTCAACAATTTCACTAACTTTTTATCAAAGTTAATTACTCTTTCGCATGGTGTTTCTAACACTTCATTTGGATGCTTTACTATTTCTAAAACTGCCATATTTCCCTCCGCTACATTAACATTGTTGGATTAAAATCAATTGAGATTTGTAGCTCTTTTTGCATTTCTGCTTGATAATGTTCATTTACCATTTTGAGCACGTTCTTTAAGTTTGGTTCCCGTTTGTATTTTATCATGCATTGATAACGATATCTATCTTTTATCCTTGGAATTGCTGAAGCAACCGGTCCTAACACCATCGTTTGCTGCGTGCAGTGCGCTCGTAAATGACCGACAATTTTTTCCGTCACTTGCACTGCCTTTAATAATTCTGGATGAGATACTGTTACAAGTACAACATAGTAATAAGGTGGATATTGTCTTGTTCGTCTCATTTGCATTTCTTGGTCAAAAAACACATCATAATGTTGGTTCTTTGCTAATTCTATACTGTAATGTTCTGGCGTATACGTTTGAATTATAACTTCCCCTGGCAATTCATGTCTGCCTGCCCGTCCACTTACTTGGGTCAATAACTGATACGTCTTTTCACTCGCTCGAAAATCAGGTAAGTGAAGCATCGTATCTGCAGTTAAAACCCCGACAAGCGTTACTTTAGGAAAATCTAATCCTTTCGCAATCATTTGTGTTCCAAGTAGTATATCTGCTTTTTCTTCCCCGAACGCCTTTAATAATTTTTCATGCATTCCTTTGCGACTTGTCGTATCTACATCCATTCGAATGACTCGTGCCTCTGGAAATAGTTTTGTAATTTCTTCTTCTACCTTTTGTGTACCTGTACCAAAGAAACGAATATATGTACTTTGACAAGCAGGACACTCAGTCGGCATATTCTCTTCGTGACTGCAATAATGACATTTTAAACGATGGTTCATTTTATGATATGTCAGCGAGATATCACAATGCGGACATTGTACAACATACCCGCAATCACGGCACATAACAAATGTAGAATGACCTCTTCTATTTAAAAAGAGCACCATCTGTTCTTTCTTTTCTAATCGATTTGCTATTTTTTCATGCAGTGCCTTCGAAAACATGGAACGATTCCCGTCACGAAGTTCCTCACGCATATCAACAATCTCTACTGTTGGTAAAGCTTGTTCGTTCATACGTTTTTCCATCGTTAGTAATTCATACACACCTTTTTTCGCCCTTGCAAACGATTCAAGTGTCGGTGTTGCACTACCAAGAACAATAGGACATTTATGATATTGTCCCCTCCACACAGCTACATCCCTTGCATGATACCTCGGATTATCTTCTTGCTTATAGCTCGATTCGTGCTCCTCATCAATAATAATAATCCCTAAATTTTCAAAAGGTGCAAATACGGCTGAACGTGCACCAACTACAACTTTCACTTCTTTTCTTAAAATCTTACGCCATTCATCATATTTTTCTCCAACAGACAGCGCACTATGAAGAACCGCAACTTGCGAGCCAAATCTACCTTTAAAACGATCTACCATTTGAGGCGTTAGTGCAATTTCAGGAACAAGCACAATAGCTTCTTTCCCTTTCGCAAGCACCGCTGCTATAGATTGTAAATATACTTCTGTTTTTCCGCTTCCTGTAACACCATATAGTAAAAATGGATTGTAAGTTTCATTTGTAATTGATGATAAAATCGGTGTAATAACTTGCTTTTGTTCCTCCGTAAGTGGGAATGGTTTCGTTTGTTCAAAATCATCATCGTCATACGGATTCCGATATACTTCCACATACTTTTCTGAGATTATCCCTTTTTTAACAAGTGCTTTAATCGGAGCATCTGTTATTTGCAGCTCTTCTGTTATCACTTTCAACGGTACACTTTTATAATTTTCCACAAAATAATAGAGTACATCTTGTTGTTTTTTACTT
This sequence comes from Bacillus cereus group sp. BfR-BA-01379, assembly GCF_022663605.1. Taxonomy (NCBI): domain Bacteria; kingdom Bacillati; phylum Bacillota; class Bacilli; order Caryophanales; family Bacillaceae; genus Bacillus; species Bacillus cereus group sp. BfR-BA-01379. The sequence goes on along the minus strand of NZ_JAKUFT010000013.1, from coordinate 61,082 downwards.
TTCAGTTCAAATGCTGCTAATTCCAATTTATCTTCTGGCAACTCCGGTTGGACGACTCTTTGTTTCTTCTTTTGCACTTTATCTTTTACTTGATAAACAACTTCAATCGTGCCATTTTTAATTTCTTGTTGAATCGTGCCGTATAGATGTGGCTGCCTCTCAATAACTTCCCAATCTATCGCTTCTTTGTCCTGAAATAAAAACAGTAGTTCAGGTGCTACTTCTTCTTGTTTACGAAGTTGTAGACGCTTTTTATACGTCGCTTTTATCGCCGTTGGAAGCATGACTTGAAAGGCTGAAATCATATAACATAACGTTTCGCTTGTAAGCCAATATCCAAGCTTTAATAATTCCTCGTTTAAAACTGGTGTTACATCTAATATTTCATGGATTGTCTTTAATTTCTTACTTTCTACTTCAGCCGAATCTTTGATCCCAATAATAAAGCCTTGCAATTTCCTTGGGCCAAATGGAACTACTACACGCATGCCTGTCTGGACAATATCTTCCCACTTTTTAGGGATAATATAATCAAATGGTCGATCTGTCTGACGTGCAGGTACATCAACAATTACACTTGCAAATTTCATAGACGATCATCTTCTAACATCATTTCAATTTGCTTTAATATTTCACGAGCAACCTCTTTCTTCGTTAAAAGTGGCAACTCTATAACTTCTCCATCTTTTCTATACATTGTTACAATGTTCGTATCTGTACCAAATCCAGCTCCTTGCGCCTTTACATCGTTCGCAACAATCATATTCGCATTTTTCTCACGTAATTTTTTTGTTGCGTATTCTTCTACATTTGTCGTTTCAGCCGCAAAACCGATCAGTAACTGTTTGTCCTTCATCTCACCTAACGTTTTTAAAATATCTACTGTTCTCTCGAGTTCGATTACAGCATCACCATTTTTCTTTTTCATTTTATTATCATGAACATATTTCGGGCGATAATCTGCAACTGCTGCTGTTTTAATGACAACATCTACGTTTTGATACTGTTGCAGAACTATTTCTAACATATCTTGTGCAGATTCCACTTGTACCGTATTTACATGTAATGGCGGGTTTAATGCTGTCGGTCCCGAAACAAGTATGACATCAGCACCTAAGTCCGCTGCCACTTCCGCAATTGCATATCCCATTTTCCCAGAAGAAAAATTGGTCATAAAACGCACTGGATCAATCTTTTCACGAGTTGGGCCAGCAGTTATTAATATTTTTTTTCCTTGCAATGGTTTTTGTTCTGAAAAAGCCTCTTCTAACCGTGCAATAATTGCTTCCGGTTCTTCTAGTCTCCCCCTCGCTACATAACCACACGCTAAAAAACCTTCTCCAGGCTCAATAAATGTATATCCTAACATTTTTAATGTCATCATGTTTTTTTGAACAATTTTGTTTTCATACATATGCACATTCATAGCAGGTGCAATCCACACTGGGGCTGTAGCAGCTAACAAAGTAGTTGTAATCATATCGTCTGCAATACCGCCAGCTAACTTCCCAATACAATTGGCAGTAGCAGGTGCAACAAGTACTACATCTGCCCAATCTGCTAAATCGATATGTGCAATAACAGCTGAGTCTTTCTCATCGAATGTATCTGTATATACGTCATGGCGAGAAAGTGCTTGAAATGTAAGAGGCGTAACAAACTTCATTGCCGACTCACTCATCATTACTTTTACAATAGCACCAGCTTGTGTCAATTTACTAGTTAACGCAGCCGCTTTAAAGACCGCAATGCCTCCTGTTACACATAGAAGTATCTTTTTCCCTTTTAGCATATGGCTCGTCCTCTTTCTTTTTCAAACTTATAATACTGAAACAGAATTCCCAGCTCGTCAGTACCAATATTTCTTCCCTATCGTAAAAAAATAACAACCTACTTGTAAATAGGTTGTTACCGTTACATAGAAAATTATAAAGTCTATGTTTTAATTTGTCGAAAAGAATGTCTTAATCGATGATTTTGCCTTCGCTTGGTACATATTTTAATACTTCTGCATCGATTTCTTCAAGTGATTTACCTACACATTTATGAGAAACAGGTTGCTCGATAACACAGTTATCAGCAAGTTGCATTTCACGCGCACGTTTTGCAGCTACTGTTACAAGTGTATATTTAGAATCGATTTTTGTTAATAATGAATCAATTGATGGATTTAACATAATTATAGACCCTCCGTCATTTCTTTATAATATTTTGCTACTCTTTCGCGGCGGCAATGTTCACCAACCACAATTGCTTTAATTCTTTCACAAGCTAGTTCAACTTGATCGTTTTCTACAACATAGTCGTAAGCGTCCATCATTTCGATTTCTTCTTTCGCTACCGTTAAACGATTTTCAATAACATCTTCAGTTTCTGTACCACGACCGACAATACGGTTCTTTAGTTCAGATAAACTTGGAGGTGCTAAGAAAATAAATACACCTTCTGGGAATGCTTTCTTAACTTGAATTGCTCCTTGCACTTCAATTTCTAAGAATACATCTTTTCCTTCTTGTAATGTTTTTTCAACATAGTCAATCGGTGTTCCGTAATAATTACCTACGAATTCAGCCCACTCAAGTAATTTTTCGTTACGAATCATTTCCTCAAATTCTTTTCTTTCTTTAAAGAAATAATCCACACCATCTACTTCACCTTCACGTGGCTTACGTGTCGTTACTGAAATTGAGTACTGAAAACGTGTATCCTCATGACTAAACAGCTCTTTTCGAACCGTTCCTTTACCAACCCCAGAAGGTCCTGAAAGAACGATGAGCAATCCTCTTCTACTTCTCATAAATATGTAAAACCTACCCTTCCTCACTTAAATCTTCTTTATTATTCAAACGATGTGCAATCGTCTCTGGCTGAATTGGACTTAATACCACATGCCCATCATCCATAACAATAACCGCCCTTGTTTTTCTCCCATACGTAGCATCAAGTAAAGCATTATGTTCGCGTGCTTCCTGTACTGTTCGTTTAATAGGAGCTGACTCCGGACTTACAATAGCAATAATTCGATGAGCAGATACAATATTTCCGTATCCAATATTTAAAAACCGCATGGCCATAGTTTGCGCCTCCTAGTAAGTCTATCCGATTTCTCCACCACGTATAACTTTATATATTTTTTGAAAGCTACTCAATATTTTGTACTTGTTCACGAATTTTTTCAAGGTTATTTTTCATTTCTACAACATATTTCGAAATTGTTAAGTCATTTGCCTTAGAACCAATCGTATTAATTTCTCTATGCATCTCTTGCACGATGAAATCCATTTTCCTTCCAACAGGCTCTCCAATCTGCAGTGTTTCACGAAATTGCTCTAAATGACTTTGCAAACGAACTAACTCTTCGTGAATATCACAACGCTCTGCAAAGATTGCGACTTCTGTTAACAATCTTTGTTCATCTAGTTCTTGATTATGTAATTCTTTTAAGCGATTTTCTAATCGTTCACGATATTTTTGCGTAACAATCGGTGCATGCGGAATAATTGCATTTACACAATTGTGAATCTCTTGTAAACGATACGCTATATCTTTATGTAATCGTTCTCCTTCGCCATCTCTCATCGTTTTTAACATATGAGCAGCTTGGCGAACAGCCTCATATAAACTGTTCTCAAATTGTTCATTTACATTTTCTACTTCTTCAATCGCTGTTACTTCTGGCATTGCCATTAATTGCTGAAGTGTAATAGAATCTTGTAATTGAAATTTTCCTTTTATATCTTCCATAATCGATTGGTACTGCTCAAGAAGCGACCAATTCACACTTAATTTTCTTTCAACAAGCCCTTCACCCGTTATACTAATAGACACTTCAATGCGTCCACGCCGAACTTGCTCTGCAATTATTTTACGAATTTTGTCTTCAAATACCATCATTTGCTTCGGAAGTCGAATACTCATCTCTAAAAAACGGTGGTTCACCGATTTCATTTCTACTGTAATTTGAAAAGTATCATTTTCTACTTTCGATCTTCCAAATCCTGTCATACTACAAATCATTTTTATCACATCCAAGCCATGAAATAACTCAATGAAAAAGGTAATAGAGACAAGGCTCTACTACCTTCTGTAAATTATATCACATTTTCATATCATTGACTATTTCAAGTTTAATCCCTTCTTATATAATACTGGCTTTTCCTTCTTCCCCTTTTTCCCTGTTAATAAAGAACCTACTAGTAAGAAGGTCGGAATTGATGACAAACCTCCAATTAACAACCAATCTCTCGCTTGTATTGGCATTGTACTAAAGATCGGTTGTAGTGGTGGGTAATATATAACCACCAACATTAACAGTAAAGAAATGATAACCGCTCCTACTAAATACACGTTCCCAAACGGATTACGGTGGAAAATAGAATGTTCACTTCGGCAATCAAATACATGAATAAGTTGCGCAAGCACCAACGTCGCAAACGCCACAGTTTGTGCATATTTTAGTTCATTTGGATGTTGATTATATGCAATAATAAACGCCACTAACGTCACTGCCCCAATTAGAAAGCCACGACTTATAATTTTCCAGGCAAGCCCTCTAGCAAATACCCCTTCTTTCGGATGACGCGGCGTTCTCTTCATCACGTCTCCTTCCGCCTTATCCAATCCTAATGCCATCGCCGGTAAACCGTCAGTAACTAAGTTCACCCATAAAATTTGAATGGGAACCATTGGCAGCGGTAATGCAAGTAACATGGCAAATAACATGACTAAAATTTCTCCTACGTTTGATGCTAATAAATAACGAATAAACTTACGTATATTCTCGTATATATTTCTACCTTCTTTAATTGCTGATTTAATCGTAGCAAAATTATCATCTAGCAAAACAAGAGAAGAAGCTTCTTTCGCAACGTCTGTTCCTGTAATTCCCATCGCTATCCCAATATCCGCTGTTTTTATAGCCGGAGCATCGTTTACTCCATCACCTGTCATCGCTACTATATGCCCTTTATTTTGCAACGCCTTAACAATTTTCAATTTATGTTCAGGTGATACTCGAGCAAATACATACGTATCTTCTACAACACTTTCTAGTTCCTCTACATCCATATTCGCGAGTTCTACTCCTTCAACAACACGTCCACCAGGTGGTAAAACCCCTAATTGTTCCGCAATTGCCATTGCTGTCACTTTATGATCTCCTGTAATCATCACTGTTCGAATACCAGCTTCTCTGCACTCTTTTACAGCCTGTTCTACCTCTGGTCTTGGCGGATCAATCATTCCCTGTATCCCGACCAACATAAAATCTTTTTCAACGTCTCGTTCATGTTCAATAGAATCTGTTACTTTTAATGGCTTAAATGCAACTGCAATTGTTCGAAGCGCTTGACTACCTAAACTATGAATAGCCGCCTGTACTTCTTTTCTATACAACTCACTTAACGGTTGTTGCTTATCCCCCCATAAAATCGTTTGACTCATTTGCAGGAGGACATCTGGTGCTCCCTTCGTAACAAGAAATTTTTTCCCCTCTCTATCTCGCACAATAACACTCATCATTTTTCGAGTTGAATCGAATGGAAATTCACGAATAATTTCAAATTTCCCTTTCAGTGCCTCACGCGTTATCCCCGCTTTCATTGCTGCAGCTACAAGTGCTCCCTCAGTTGGATCTCCATCTAATACATACGCCTTTTTCTTTTGAATAATATTTGCGTTATTACATAGTAAGCCAAATGTAAGTAGTTGATACAGTGCTTTTGTTTTAGCTGGATCGAATTCTTTTTCACCTTTCAAAAAAGAACCATTAGGTTCATATCCTTGCCCCGTCACTTTCCATAACTCTCCACCTGACCACATATGTGTCACCATCATTTTGTTTTGCGTCATTGTTCCTGTTTTATCAGAGCATATAACAGAAGCGCATCCTAACGTTTCTACCGCTGGTAACTTCCTTACAATTGCCCTCTTTTTAATCATACGCTGTACACCAAGCGATAAAGCTACTGTAACAATTGCTGGTAACCCTTCAGGAATAGCAGCAACAGCTAGCGACACGCCTGCTAAAAACATATGATACACTTCATTCCCTTGATACACACCGGCTAATACGACAAGTGCTGTCAAAATAAGAGCCACAATAATTAATATTTTTCCGAGTTGCTCTAATCTTCTTTGCAGTGGTGTTTCCATTTGCTCTGCATTTTGTAACATATTTGCAATTTGACCCATCGCTGTATTCATACCCGTCGCTACAACGACCCCTGTTCCAGCTCCTCGTGTAATCATCGTACCCATAAAAGCCATATTTTTTTGATCACCAATTGAAACATCTTGCCCTTGCAGAGCTTCTACCTTCTTCTGCACCGGTACTGACTCTCCTGTCAAAGCTGATTCTTCGATATATAAACTCGATGCCTCAACAAGACGTACATCCGCTCCAATACGATCACCACTAGAAAATTTAATAACATCCCCTAAAACGAGTGCTTTAGACGGTGCCTTTACCCACTTTCCATTCCGCAGTACAGTAACTTGCGGGGCGGCTAGCTCTTTTAAAGCTTCCAATGACTTTTCAGCCTTTCTTTCTTGGAAAAAGCCGAGAATACCATTGATAATAACAATTGCCACAATCGCAATAGAATCAATGTATTCCCCTAAAAAAGCCGAAACGATTGTTGCACCAAATAAAACAAGTACCATGAAATCTTTAAATTGCGCTAAAAAGACCATTAGTGCAGAAGGCCTTTTTGCTTCATCCAATTCATTTGTACCAAATTTCTTTATTCGCCCTTCTGCTTCTTTCTCTGTCAGTCCAACCTTCACATTCGTATTCGTTCTTTCTTCTACTTCATGTGCGCGCATTCCATACCAGTTCATCCTGCTATCGACCTCCTGATTCCAGACATACTCTATTGAAAGCTTATTCAGCCTCGTCCAAAAAAATGCTATAATTAACTTTTAGTTAGAAAGGAGTGTTCATTTATGGCATTCGATGGATTATTTACAAGAGCAATTACACATGAAATTGCAAATTCTCTTTACACAGGAAGAATTTCTAAGATATACCAACCTTCAAAATACGAGATTTTATTACATATTCGAGCAAACGGAAAAAATCAAAAACTGATTCTTTCCGCTCATCCGACATATGCACGTTTACACTTAACAAATCAAAATTACGATTCACCTGCACTTCCGCCAATGTTTTGTATGCTTCTTCGTAAGCATTTGGAAGGTGGATTCATTGAAAAAATTGAACAAATTGATTTAGAGCGCATTATTCAAATTACAGTTCGCAGTAGAAATGAAATTGGTGACGAATCGCAAAAAACATTAGTAATTGAAATAATGGGACGACATAGTAACATCATTTTAGTAGACACAAAAACAAACAATATTTTAGATAGCTTAAAACACGTTTCTTTAGCAGTAAACCGACATCGAACTGTATATGCTGGAGCGGAATATGTTGCACCACCAGCACAACATAAAATTAACCCACTTCAGATCGAAACAAATGATGAATTTATTAGACCGCTAGACTTTCTATCTGGAAACATGGATAAACAGCTTGTCGGCACCTTTACGGGAATATCGCCGTTATTTGCAAAAGAAGTAGTGAAAAAAGCAGGTATGGTAAATGAAAAAGCATTAGCGGACGCATTTTTCTCCATACAAAAACCTTTACTAACCCATACATATTCACCAACAATGACTACTTCAAATGGGAAAGAATTCTTTTATCTTTTCCCTCTTGCACACTTGCAAGGAGAAAACAAGACATTCTCATCTGTTAGTGAATTGCTAGACCGTTTCTTTTTCGGAAAAGCAGAGCGCGACCGTGTAAAACAACAAGCTTATGATTTAGAGCGCTTTATGCAAAACGAAAAAAATAAAAATGAGAAGAAGCTCATTAAACTAGAAAAAACATTACAAGATGCCGGAAAAGCAGATAAATATCAGCTATTTGGAGAACTACTTACAGCCAATATGTACGCTTTGAAAAAAGGTGATAAAGATATTGAAGTCGTTAACTATTACGACGAAAATGGCGGAACTGTAAAAATTACATTAGATCCTTTAAAAACACCATCTGACAATGCGCAACGCTATTTTCAAAAGTACCAAAAAGCGAAAAATTCAGTTGTTGTTGTAGAAGAACAAATCGAAAAAACAAATGAAGAAATTCTTTATTTTGATAGCTTACTTCAACAAATGGAAGCTGCTTCTTCAAAAGATATTGAAGAAATTCGTGAGGAATTAGCTGAAGAAGGTTATATGCGCAATCGTAAAACGAAAAACGCAAAGAAAAAACCTACCAAACCAGTATTAGATAAATATTTTGCAAGTGATGGTACAGAGATTTTCGTTGGTAAAAACAATAAACAAAATGATTATTTAACAACTAAGTTTGCCCGTCGTGATGAAATTTGGTTACATACGAAAGATATACCTGGGTCTCATGTTGTCATTCGTTCTCTTGAACCTACCGAAGAAACTTTGTTAGAAGCTGCTAAAATCGCTGCCTATTTTAGTAAAGCAAAAGATTCTAGTTCTGTTCCTGTAGATTTCACCAAAGTACGCCATGTCAAAAAACCGAGTGGTGCAAAGCTTGGGTTTGTTACGTACGATAATCAGCAAACCGTATATGTAACACCGGATGCTGATACTGTAATGAAATTAAAAGCGTAAATATAAAAAATGCGTTGTTTATAAGCAACGCATTTTTTATTTTTTTTCAATTTAGTTGCTATATCCATTCAATATTGTCAAAAAAATTGACAGTGTCATTTCACGTTTGTATAAATTTTTTTACAGCATGTAAATAAAGTACGAGGGTAACTCCAATCAATATTTTTTTATCCCCCTGCTATTTATTGAAGCAATCTGGATTTTATGAATAAACCGTCTCCCGCAAATGGTGGGCTATTTTCTTATCTCCCCTAAAATATATGTTTTCCCTACTATCCTTTCTTCAAATATACATTTTGGCACACTATTTGCTTTATTCAATACTGTGAATAGGGGGAATGAACATGATTTTAAAAATTAATAAAATCCAAAATCAACTACAAAACTATGAAATTGACGGATTACTGATTACAAAAAAAGAAAATCGCCAATATGCAACAGGCTTTACAGGTAGTGCTGGCGTCGTCTTAATCTCTGCGGATAAAGCTGTTTTTATCACTGATTTTCGCTATGTAGATCAAGCGAAATCACAAATAAAAGATGCTGAAATTATTATGCATACAGGAAATTTAGAAAAAGAAATTGCAAATCAAGTATCGAAATTAAACATTCAAAAACTCGGAATTGAAGAAAACAACATGACATTGCAACAATATAAAAACTTACAAAAATACGTACATGCGGAAATGGTTCAAGTGTGCGAAATCATCGAAAATATTCGTATCATTAAAGACACGCCTGAAATAGAAACAATGAAAATCGCAGCTAATATTGCTGACGAAGCATTTCACCACATCCTTACGTTTCTAAAACCAGGAATTAGTGAAAATGATGTACGAGATGAATTAGAATTTTTCATGCGAAAAAAAGGGGCTACATCCTCTTCCTTCCAAATCATTGTAGCTTCTGGCGTCCGTTCTTCACTTCCTCATGGAGTTGCATCAAATAAAATAATCGAACGAGGCGACGTCGTTACATTAGATTTCGGTGCACTTTATAATGGATATTGTTCCGATATAACACGTACTGTAGCAATTGGGGAACCGTCAGAAGAATTCAAAAAGATATACAATATTGTACGAGAAGCGTTAAAACGTGGGACGGAAGCAATTAAACCTGGGGAAACTGCGAAAAATATCGATGATATAACGAGAGATTACATTACAGAACATGGATACGGTCAATATTTTGGACACTCTACTGGTCATGGTCTTGGGTTAGAAATTCATGAGCCTCTCCGCTTATCCCAAGAAAGTAAAGCTACTTTAGAAGAAGGTATGGTTGTTACAGTGGAACCAGGCATTTATATACCAAACTGGGGCGGTTGTAGGATTGAAGATGATATTGTCATTACAAAAGACGGATATGAAGTTATTACAAAATCAAATCGGGAACTAATTGTTATCCCTTGTTAAAATCATAGCCTTTTTAAAGGAGTTTTTCGTTGCACATAGAATTCTTTCTCTGGAGTCATCGTTTAAAGAGGGGGAATTTAAATTGAATTTTGTAATTGATAAAATAGATGGTTTACAGCCTGAATTTTCAAAACTTGTTTCCATGATGAATTATGCTCGCTACACAACAATGCAAGCGGTGGAAGGTTTAACAATTGAAAAACTTGATTATTTGTATGATGAAGAAGCAAATTCAGTCGGCATGTTATTGTACCATATGGCCGCTATTGAATTTTACTACCAGATTCATACTTTTGAAGACCGTGAACCTACGGAGGCCGAGTTAGAACGGTGGTTACCTGCTATTGAGTTAGGAGCTCTTGGCCGCGAGAAAATAAAAGGAAACTCTATAGAATTTTACATAAACACATTACAAGAAATACGTTCTAAAACGATCGAGACTTTTCAATCGTTACCTGATGAATGGCTATTTAAAACGACAGACTTTTGGTATGACAAACCAGCAAACAACTACTTTAAATGGTTTCACGTTTTTGAAGATGAAATCAATCATCGCGGACAAATTCGTTTAATTAAAAAGATGCAAAAAGCTCCTTCAGTAAAATGAGAAAATGCCACCGAATAAGGTGGCATTTTCTTTTATTCATTAGTGAATAGCTTTTCATTTACTTTTTTGGCGACTACCGCTACCAACGTTAAAATGCATATTAAATATATCAATTTCGCAATAAATAACCACCCTTGAAACATTACAATTCCATCTATTATCTCATTTCCTTTCAATAACAAAAATGGAATCGTGCTTATTACAATGATAAACTCGATGCTGAAAACAATTTTCTTTTTTCGGCTATATGCCTTCCATTCTTTCCAGCGATACATAGGTGCAAAAATCAATACTCCTATACATAATATAACTGGCACCCATTCACTTTTAAGAAATTGCCCTGAAACAACTGATAATAGTAAACAAACGAGCACGCCATAATACCCTATTCTCTCTCTCATTCATAATCCCCCATTCTACTTCTTCTTTAATATGTAACTTGCTATGCTTATAACAATTTTTAGAAAAATAACTACTACAATGACAATATAAAGACCTTTTACAGACGACATCCATTCTTGAAAAATAGACATTTTCTCCATTTGCTTCTGCCCTTCTATTAAAATAAACCCTACGACAAACGAACTAACAACAATGATACCTATCATAACTCCAATACTTTTCTTACTATATTGTTTCATATCATCCCAGTTATATAAAAATATAAACACAAACCCGAAAACAGATATGATACTGATCCATTCATTGTTTGTAAACAGGTTTAAAATGATTAATAGACTACAAGATATAACGAATCCCCAAAATCCAATTTTTTTGTGCATAAGCCCTCCTTAAATTCCATTTTTAGGATTAATTGTATTGTAACATCCATTTACTATTACAGTACATGAAATTTCACTTTTTCTTTTTCCTATACTCACATACTTTCACTGCTTTCATACAATGAACTACACGAACGCCTAAAGGATGTGAATGTTATGGGAGTTGAATTAACGCTGTTACATGCTCTCTATATTCTTTGTTTACTCACTATTATTACCTTTTTTATTCTCCGGAAAGATACGACGATTATTTGTATCGTTTTTATCTTTTTATTAGCATTAACTGCTACAAGTTCTATCCCTCTTGCCATTAGCGGTATTTTTCAAAGTTTCATTTATGCTATTACTGAACTATTACCAACTATATTAATCATCTCCATTATCGTATCCATGAGCAATCTACTCGTTCATACTGGCATAAATGATACGATGATTTCACCATTTACAAAGATGATTCGTACCCCTACCCTCGCCTACTGGATTATCGGCCTTTTAATGATGACTATTTCTTTCTTCTTTTGGCCTTCTCCGGCTGTCGCCTTAATGGGAGCTATTTTATTGCCTGTCGCTGTACGCGTCGGTCTCCCCCCAATTGGAGCTGCCATTGCTATGAACTTATTCGGGCACGGCATCGCCTTATCTGGAGACTTCGTTATTCAAGGTGCACCGAAATTAACAGCAGATGCTGCTGGTCTTCCTGTTTCCAGCGTTGTTTCTGCCAGTGTTCCGCTCGTTATCGTTATGGGCATTGTGACAACTTCCGTCGCATTTTTCTTCTTACGAAAAGAATTTCATACAGGCTTATCGATGCAAGAATCTATTCCATCAACCGAGTCTTCTAAAACGCTCACTTCATTATCTTCTCGGACAAAAAAATGGCTCGCTATTTGCATTCCAATCATATATGCCATCGATATCCTTTGCATGATTCAATTTAAACTACAAGGCAGCGACGCAACTGCACTTATCGGCGGGACGACTGTTATTATGATTATCATCATCTCCCTTATCGCCTACAAAGGTAATGGACTAAATAAAACGACCGATTATTTTATAGAAGGGCTACAATTTGGATTTAAAATCTTTGGTCCAGTTATCCCAATTGCCGCACTCTTTTATTTAGGAGATAGCGGGTTTGTGAAAATTATCGGGGACTATTTACCGAAAGGTTCACATGGAATCATTAACGACTTAGGGATCGCCTTATCTCAAACTGTCCCTTTAAACCAATATGTATCAGCGGGAACATTAACTATCGTTGGTGTCATAACAGGCTTAGATGGATCTGGCTTTTCTGGTATATCACTTGCTGGTTCGATTGCCAATCTTTTTGGAACAGCACTTGGGCATGGAACAGCTACATTAACAGCACTTGGACAAATTGCTGCAATCTGGACCGGAGGCGGGACTTTAATTCCTTGGGCGCTTATTCCTGCCGCTGCCATTTGTAAAGTGGATCCGTTTGAACTTGCACGTCGAAACTTTTTACCAGTTATGATTGGCTTAATTGTAACCACCATCGTTGCGATGTTTATCCTATAACATAAGCAAGTGTTCTCTTGCTTATGTTTTTTCATTGTAAAATTCATCATGAATTATTGGCTTTCAAAAGGGATTATGTATATGTTAGCGAAGTTATATTAGGAGAGTATTTATTTCAAAACGTTTACGAGAAACAGATTACTTCCATTCGAAAAGGGGACATAACTATGAATGAATTGATTTTCGTCTTATTAATTTGTCCATTACTTATCTTTATCGTTTCTGTTATTGGAACACGCAAGACGAAAACGTATTACGTCATGCCGATTGTAACGTTTGCTAGTTTTTTAATAATAGGTGTTATCGCCTTTACTCCAAAATTTTTCTTTTGGGTTGGCATGTACAGCATCTTCTCATTTATTGTTTCTTATATGACGCTATTGTTTGTGAGAGGATATGAGGTTGCGGAAAATGCTAAATAGTTATTAACGAGGAGATTGTCATATGATTCTTTTTGATATTGATGGAACTTCATATGAAATTGTAACAATAATATAAAAAAACGACCGCGTTCCCCCGCGGTCGTTTTTTTTTCGTGTTACGCTGTGATCCAAGCTTCGTTTGCTGGATTTTTACGCCACTCTTGTAATTTTTTCATTTCAGCTGGTCCGATCATACCTTTTTCTGCTGCTACTTCAGTTAATGCACTGTAGTCGCTTAAAGAATATGATGCTACGTTAGCTGATTCTAGTTTTTCTTTTCCTGCTTCTAGCTCGTATGTGAAGATTGATACGATTCCTAATACTTCACAGCCAGCTTCGCGAAGTGCTTCTACACATGTAATTGCACTACCGCCAGTTGAAATTAGGTCCTCTACTACTACTACTTTTTGACCTTTTTCAGCTTTTCCTTCGATTTGGTTCCCTTTACCGTGACCTTTTGCTTTACTACGTACGTAGCACATTGGTAAATCCATACGATCACTTACCCATGCAGCGTGCGCAATACCAGCAGTTGCTGTTCCTGCAATAACTTCTACAGTTGGGAAGTGCTCTTTAATTAACTCTTCTAATCCAGCTGCAATTGCTTGACGTACTTTTGGATAAGATAAAGTTAAACGGTTATCACAATAAATTGGTGATTTCATACCTGAAGACCAAGTGAATGGATCATTCGGTTGTAAAAATACTGCTCCAATTTCTAATAAATGCGATGCGATTTCTTTTTTCATACTGTTACACCTTCCCACTGTTGTTTTACTGTTTTATACGCTTCAAGCGGATTTTCTGCTTTTGTAATACTACGTCCAACTACGATGTAGCTTGAGCCAAGTTCCCTCGCACGTTTCGGTGTTGCTACGCGCACCTGGTCATTTACATCATCGCTTGCAAGACGAATCCCCGGTGTTACTGTTACAAATTCATTTCCGCATACTTCACGTAATTTTGGAACTTCAAGTGTTGAACAAACAACGCCATCAAGTCCACTTTCTTTCGTTAGTTTTGCATAATGAGCAACCGCTTCTTCTAACGTTTTCTCAATGCCGATCTCTTTTTTCATCATAGCTTCCGAAGTGCTTGTTAGTTGTGTAACTGCAATACAAATCGGTCTCTCTTTTCCTTCTTGCTTACCTTCCTCTAATCCCTCAATCGCAGCTTTCATCATACTGCTTCCCCCAGCAGCATGAACATTTACCATATCAACATCTAGACTAGCTAGGCTACGCATAGCGCTTTTTACTGTATTCGGAATATCATGAAGTTTTAAATCTAGAAAGATCTTATGTCCTTTTTCTTTTAAGTACGTAATAATCGCAGGGCCTTCTTTATAAAATAACTCCATACCAACTTTGACAAATAACTCTTCCCCTTCAAAGTGGCGCAAGAATTGTTCTACATCTTGTTTCCCTGGAAAATCTAGTGCAACGATTAACGACTGTGACATGTTTGCTTCCAGCTCCTTCCTTGACATTCCGAAATGTGATCAAATCCTAATTCATCTAATAGTGCTGGTAACTCTTCAATAATTGTCGGACATACGAACGGATCGATAAAGTTCGCTGTACCTACTGCAACTGCGCTTGCGCCAGCGTAGAAGAATTCAATTACATCTTCCGCTGTTTCAATACCACCCATTCCGATAATTGGAATGTTAACCGCTTGGCTTACTTCATGTACCATACGAATCGCTACTGGCTTAATCGCAGGACCTGATAATCCGCCTGTACGGTTTGCTAAAATTGGTTTAGCTGTTTTTAAATCTAGACGCATACCAAGCAATGTATTAATCATCGTTAAACCGTCTGCACCTGCATTTTCAATCGCTTTTGCAATTTCCACAATGTTTGCCACGTTCGGTGACAACTTCACGTATACAGGTACTTCAGAAACCTCTTTTACTCGCTTCGTTAAATCAGCAGCAATTTCAGGATTTGTACCAAAGGCGATACCACCTGTTTTTACGTTCGGACAAGAAATATTTAATTCTAGTGCGTGGACATTAGGCGCTTTAGAAATTTCCTTTGCAACCGCTACGTAATCCTCAGCTTGTGAGCCTGCAACGTTCGCAATGATTGGAAGATCAAATTGTTCTAACCATGGTAATTCAGAATTCATTACTTTTTCTAACCCTGGGTTTTGAAGTCCGATTGCATTTAACATGCCGCCCGGTGTTTCAGCAACACGAGGTGTCGGATTTCCATAACGTGGTTGTTCTGTCGTCGCTTTGATCATGATTGATCCTAGTACACTTAAATCGTAAAACTGTGCATATTCACGACCAAATCCAAAGCATCCAGATGCCGGTATAATTGGATTTTTTAATGATAATCCCGGTAATTCAACTTGCAATCTGTTCATAGTACAACCTCCCCGATTGGAAATACTGGTCCGTCGCTACACACCTTCTTGTAAGAATGTCCACTTGGATCTTCTTGTAAGTGGCATACACATGCGAAACAAGCTCCAATGCCACAGCCCATACGTTCTTCTAAAGAAATATAAGCTTTTTTCTCTTTGTAACGTCCTTCTAATGCACGAAGCATCGCTAACGGACCACATGAATAAAGAATATCAAAGTCAATTCCGTAATTATCAATTACATCTGTGACAAATCCTTTTGTGCCGTGTGTACCGTCTACTGTCGCAACGTACGTATCACCAAGTTCTGCAAATTTCTCTTCATAGAAAACGACATCTTTCGTTTGAAAACCTAAGATGTGAATTACGCGTACACCTTTTGCAACAAGGCGCTGTGATAATTCATAAAGTGGTGGTACGCCAATCCCCCCGCCGACTAGTAAAGCTGTTTGACCAGCTTCTGCTTCTTCTACAGGAAAACCGTGTCCTAGTGGTCCTAGTACGTCTACCATTTCACCTTGTTTTCTAGTTGCTAATGTTTTTGTCCCTTGTCCTTCTGCACGATATAGCATTGTAAATTCGTTCTTCTCTTGATCTACATTACAAATACTAATCGGGCGGCGCAGAAGGGGCGCAATGCCCTCTGCTACCTTAATGTGTACAAACTGCCCTGGTTCGTTCATTTGCTGTACTAACGTTCCTTGAAGCACTAATTCGTAAATGTTTTTTGCGATTTCTTTTTGATTAACGACGATCATATTTTGCTTTTGCATCATGCATGTACCACCTCGTGACGCTTCGTTTGCGTAATTTCTTTCATTGAATGAGCTGAGAATGTCATAGATTCTAGTACTCGTAAGATTGCTCTCGTTGTATCAAGTGATGTTAAGCAAGCCACACCATTTTCTACTGATTCACGGCGAATGCGGAAACCATCACGCGCTGGTTGTTTGCCTTTTGTTAATGTATTGATTACAAACTGCGCTTTTCCTTGACGGATAATGTCTAGTAAGTTGTAGTCTTCAGAATCAATTTTGTTTACAACTTGTACTGGAATATTTTGCTCTGCTAACGATTGTGCTGTTCCAGCTGTTGCTAATAAGTTATAGCCGATTTCATGGAAACGTTTTGCAATTTCCATCGCCTCTTCTTTATCTTTGTCCGCTACAGTAATGATTACTGATCCGTGCGTTGGAATGTTAATTCCAGAAGCAACTAACCCTTTGTATAATGCTTTTTCAAGTGTTAAGTCTTTCCCCATTACTTCCCCTGTTGACTTCATTTCAGGTCCTAATGTTGTATCAACTGAACGTAGTTTCGCAAATGAGAATACCGGTGCTTTTACATACACTTCTTTCTCTTCTGGGTGATAACCAGTTCCGTATCCTTGCTCTACAAGATTTTGACCTAAAATAACTTTCGTTGCAACATTCGCCATCGGTACACCTGTAATTTTACTTAAGAATGGTACTGTACGGCTCGCACGTGGGTTTACTTCAATTACATACACTTGATCTTCAAATACTACAAACTGGATATTTAGTAATCCAACAATATTTAAACCTTTTCCAAGTGCAATTGTATGTTCAATAATTTGTTCTTTCAGTTTTGCAGATAAGCTTTGTGGTGGATATACTCCGATTGAGTCACCAGAGTGAACTCCAGCGCGTTCAATATGTTCCATAATACCTGGAATGAATACATTCTCACCGTCTGAAATTGCATCTACTTCAATTTCTTTACCAACCATGTAACGATCGATTAATACTGGGTGATCAGCGTGAACTTTTACCGCATTTTTCATGTAGTGCAGCAGTTCTTCTTGACGATATACGATTTCCATCGCGCGTCCACCTAATACGTAAGATGGTCTTACTAATACTGGGTACCCAATTTTGTCAGCGATTGCTACCGCTTGCTCTACAGTCGTTGCTGTTTTACCAACTGGTTGCGGGATACCAAGCTGTGTTAGAGCTGCTTCAAACTTATCACGATCTTCTGCACGGTCTAAATCTTCAAGTGATGTTCCTAAGATTTTCACACCGTGAGCTTCTAATTTAGCAGCTAAGTTAATTGCCGTTTGTCCACCGAATTGGACGATAACACCTTCTGGCTTTTCTAAATCGATAATGTGCATTACATCTTCGATTGTTAATGGTTCAAAGTATAGTTTGTCAGAAATACTGAAGTCTGTTGAAACTGTTTCTGGGTTGTTATTAACAATGATTGCCTCATATCCAGCCTCTTTAATTGCCCATACAGAGTGAACTGTTGCATAGTCAAACTCAACACCTTGACCGATACGGATTGGACCAGACCCTAGTACGACAACACTCTTACGATCTGTTCTAACCGATTCATTCTCGTCACCATATGTGCTGTAATAGTATGGTGTTGCAGATTCAAACTCTGCCGCACAAGTATCTACCATTTTATAAATAGGAGTTATATTGCTTTCTTTACGCATATCGTAAATTTCACGCTCTGTTTTGTTCCAAGCTGCTGCAACGTAGTGATCACTGAAGCCCATTTCTTTCGCAGATTGTAGTACTTCCATATTTCCTACATTTGCTTTTACTTCGCGTTCCATATTTACGATGTTTTCAACTTTTTGTAAGAAGAAGAAGTCCATTTCACACCAATCGTTGATCTCTTCTTTCGTTACACCTTGACGAATTGCTTCTGCTACAATAAACAGTCGCTCATCATCAGCTTTTATAATGCGTTTTTTCATTGTCTCTTTATCAAGCTCTTTTAAATGCGCTAACTCTAAGTGATAAACGCCAAGTTCTAAAGAACGGATCGCTTTTAATAATGATTGCTCTAGGTTACGTCCGATTGACATAACTTCACCAGTTGCTTTCATCTGCGTTCCAAGCGTTCTGTTTGCTGATTCAAACTTATCAAATGGCCAGCGCGGAATTTTTGAAACAACATAGTCTAATGCTGGTTCGAAACAAGCGTATGTTTTTTGTGTTACTGGATTTATAATTTCATCTAATGTTAAACCGACTGCAATTTTTGCCGCTAGCTTCGCAATTGGATATCCAGTTGCTTTAGATGCTAGTGCAGATGAACGACTTACACGTGGGTTTACTTCGATTACATAGTATTGGAAGCTATGTGGATCAAGTGCAAGCTGAACGTTACATCCACCTTCAATTCCTAATGCACGAATAATTCGTAATGAAGTGTTTCGTAACATTTGATATTCACGGTCACTTAATGTTTGGCTCGGTGCTACAACGATAGAATCACCTGTGTGAACTCCAACTGGATCGATATTTTCCATGTTACATACTACAATCGCGTTATCATTTGAATCACGCATTACTTCATATTCAATTTCCTTACAACCAGCAATACTCTTTTCTAATAAACATTGTGTTACTGGACTATGTTTTAATCCACCTGATACGATTTCAATTAGTTCTTCTTCATTACTACAGATTCCGCCACCTGTTCCCCCCATTGTAAATGCTGGGCGAACAATAACTGGATATCCAATTTCTTTTACAAATTCATGTGCTTCTTCTAGCGTATGGATAATGGTACTAGATGGAATTGGTTCATTTAATTCCTGCATTAATGTACGGAATAAATCACGATCCTCCGCTTGCTCAATTGCTGATAATTTTGTTCCTAAAATTTCAACTCCGCACTCTTCAAGTATGCCTGATTTCGCAAGTTCAACAGCCATATTCAGACCTGTTTGACCACCTAATGTTGGTAAGATTGCATCTGGACGTTCTTTACGAATGATTCGGCTTACGAATTCTAATGTTAAAGGCTCAATGTATACTTTATCTGCTGTTGCAGTATCTGTCATAATTGTTGCTGGGTTAGAGTTAACAAGGATTACTTTGTAACCTTCTTCTCTAAGAGATTGACAAGCTTGTGTACCAGAGTAGTCAAACTCTGCTGCTTGCCCAATTACAATTGGTCCTGATCCGATTACTAAAATTGTGTTAATGTCTAGGCGTTTTGGCATAACTCTTCCCCTTCTTTCTTGAAGTTTTCAATCATTGCTAAGAAATCTTCGAATAAATCATTTGCATCTTCTGGTCCTGCTGAAGCTTCTGGATGATATTGTACTGTAAATGCTGGGAACTTCGTATGACGAAGACCTTCTACTGTTCCATCATTTAAAGCGACATGTGTAATTTCAAGTTCTGTATTTTTAACTGATTCTTCTTCTACTGCGTAACCATGGTTTTGAGATGTAATTGCTACTTTTCCAGTTGCAAGATGTTTTACTGGATGATTTAAACCACGGTGACCGAATTTTAACTTACTTGTATTCGCACCAGATGCTAGAGCGAACAATTGATGTCCTAGGCAAATTCCGAATAAAGGAACTTTACCGATAATGTCTTTTAACATTTCAATTGCTTCTGGTACATCTTTTGGATCTCCAGGTCCGTTACTTAACATAATTCCATCTGGGCTAAGGCGTAAAATCTCTTCTGCTGTTGTATTGTAAGGTACTACAATTACATCACAATCACGTTTATTTAATTCTCTTAAAATACCATGTTTCATTCCGAAGTCTACAAGTACAACTCGGTGTCCACGGCCTGGGCTTGGGTATGGATCTTTCGTTGATACGCGTTTCACGTGATCTGTAAATACTGTCGCTTTTAATTGGCTCACGATGTATTCTACATCTGCATCCATGTTACATAGACGTCCACGTAATGTACCGTATTGACGAATTTTTCTCGTTAATTTTCTCGTATCAATTCCTGCTAAGCCTGGGATATTTCTTTCTTTTAAGTAATCATTTAACGAAATTTCATTACGGAAGTTTGATGGGTGATCACAAATTTCGTTTACGATTAAACCATTTACAGATGGATGAATCGATTCAAAATCGTCACGGTTGATGCCGTAGTTTCCGATTAATGGGTACGTGAATGTTACGATTTGACCGCAATATGATGGATCAGATAATGTTTCTTGATATCCAGTCATTCCTGTTGTAAATACAACCTCACCTGACTTTTCGATTTCCCCTCCGAAACCTTTTCCAATTAATACTGTTCCATCTTCTAAGATAAGTTGTCTTTTCATACTAATGCACTCTCCTTTTGCCATGCGATCTTACCACCAACGATTGTCATTACCGGCCATCCTTGGCATTTCCAACCTGCGAATGGTGTATTTTTTCCTTTTGATAAGAATGTTGTTGGGTCAATCTCTTCTTCTTGTTCTAAATCAATGATTGTAATATCAGCTGTTCTACCTTCTTTCAGGCGACCTGCTTCTAAGCCGAATGTATCAGCTGGCTTTTCTGTTAAGAATTGAATTAATTGTTCTAATGTAATAATTCCTTTTTTCACAAGGTTTGTGTATAAAAGTGGGAATGCTGTTTCAAAACCAGTAATTCCGAATGGTGCTCTTTCAATTCCTTGTGCTTTCTCTTCCGCTGTATGCGGTGCATGATCAGTTGCGATCATATCGATTGTTCCATCTAGTAGACCTTCAATTAATGCTGCGTGATCTTCTTTTCCACGAAGCGGTGGGTTCATTTTAAAGTTAGGATCAGCTGATGGGATATCATCTTCACATAACACTAGATGATGAGGTGTTACTTCTGCTGTTACTTTAATTCCAGCGCGTTTCGCATCACGGATTACACGTACAGATCCTTTCGTACTTACGTGACATACGTGATAGTGACAATCTGCCGCTTCAGCAAGCAGTATATCCCTTGCAATATGTACAGATTCACATACTGATGGGATACCGTTTAATCCGTGTTTCTCAGAAAACTTCCCTTCATGTACACAACCTTTATTAATAAGAGTATTCTCTTCACAGTGCGCAACCACTGCCATATTTAATTTCGCTGCACGCTTCATAGCAGCTAACATCATGCTAGCATCTTGTACGCCTACACCGTCATCAGTGAAAGCGAATGCTCCAAGTTCTTTTAACGTCTCGAAATCTGTCATTTCAGAACCCGCTTGGCGTACTGTAATTGCTCCGTATGGTAGTACGTTGACATGCGCTTTTTCTTTAATACGATTTTGCAAGTCTTCCATATGTTCTCTGCAATCTGGTACTGGGCGTGTATTTGGCATTGCACAAATTGTAGTGAATCCACCTTTTGCCGCTGCTAGTGTACCTGTTTCAATTGTTTCTTTATGTTCACCACCCGGTTCACGAAGATGTACGTGTACATCTACTAATCCAGGTGCGATTAACTTTCCGTTCACTTCGATTACTTCAGCATTATCTGCCGTAATATTTTCTGCTACCTTAGCGATTTTACCGTCTTGTACGAGAAGATCTGTTGCTACGATTTTTCCTTCTTCATTCATATAACGACCATTTTTAAACAAGTAATTCATGTTTCATTCCTCCTAATACATTTGGTAAGGCGCGTTTTAGTACAGCCATTCTTACGTAAACTCCATTTTCCATTTGTTTAAATATGCGTGAACGCTCACACTCAACAAGTTCACTTGCAATTTCAACATCACGGTTTACAGGAGCTGGATGCATAATAATGCTTCCTTCTTTCATACGCTTTTCTCTTTCCACTGTTAATCCGTGTTTCTCATGATACTCTTTCATAATGTCTGTTTCATAATGATCATGACGCTCATGTTGTACACGAAGTAACATCATTACATCCACTTCTGGAACAAGTTCATCTAATGGTTTGTATGTTCCAAATGTGCTGTCTTCATCTTTCCATTCTTCTGGACTTGCAAAGTAAATTGTTGCACCCAGTTTCGTTAATGCTTCTGCATTAGAACGTGCTACTCGGCTATGACGAACATCTCCTACTATCGCAATCTTTAATCCTTCAAATCTTCCAAACTCTTGTTTAATCGTAAGAAGATCGAGTAGGCACTGCGTTGGGTGGTTTCCACATCCATCTCCAGCGTTTAAGATTGGGATATTTACCTGATCTTTCAGTTCATCGAAGTAGCGATCTTGCTCATGGCGGACGATTACCGCTTTTGTTCCGATTGATTCTAGTGTTCTTATCGTATCGTATAAAGTTTCTCCTTTTTGTACGCTAGATGCATCAGCTGAAAAGTTTAAAACTTCAAGTCCTAATCTCTTCTCAGCAACTTCAAAGCTAAATCTCGTTCTCGTACTATTCTCAAAGAACAAGTTCGCAACAAAAGTTTGCTCTGTCGTTTTGCTCTCTTTTCCATTCGCGAAATCTTCTGCGTCTTTTAGGATTTCTGAAATTTCTACTTCCGATAATTCACTCATCGTTAACAAATGGCTCATCGTCATCCCTCATCTTTCTGATTTTTATGTTACCACTTTTGTATATTTATAACAACCTTTGTATAAAAATACCCTAGTCGTGTGAGACTAGGGTGCAAGAAAGAAGCCACCCTTTCCGGTCTCACAGGACTGAATTAAAAGGTTATTATTATGAAGCAATCTGCTTAGATTGTGTTATTTGTTTCGTTTCTGGTAGTAGTAGATTTAATAGTACACCTACAATTGCTGCTAGTGCCATTCCTTCTACTTGGAACGATTCTCCTACGTGAAGTACCGCTCCACCAATACCGATTACTAGTATTACTGATGCAATCATTAAGTTTCGTTTGTCACTTAGGTCTGTTTTATCATCTACCATCATGCGTAATCCGCTTGATGCGATTACACCGAATAGTAAGATTGATACACCACCCATAACCGGTGTTGGGATCGAATGAATCAGTGCAGAAATCTTACCGATAAACCCGAACATGATTGCGAACACTGCTGACCCGATGAATAAGTATACACTGTATGCTCTCGTAATTGCTAGCACACCAATGTTTTCACCATACGTTGTATTCGGTGGTCCACCGATAAGTGATGCGATTAATGTTGCTACTCCATCACCGAAGATTGAACGGTGTAAACCTGGTTTTTCAATTAAATCTCTTTTAATAACATTTCCAAGTACAATTTGATGTCCGATATGCTCTGAAATTGTTACTAGTGCAACTGGTACCATCAAGAGTACAATCTTCCACGAAAACTCCGGAGTATATGTTACAAATGGTACTGTGAAATCTGGTACAACAAACCATTTTGCCTCAGCTATCGGCTTTAAGTCTACTAGCCCTTGGAAGTAAGCGAAGATATATCCGCCGATAATGCCCAGTAACACTGGTATGATACTGAAAAACCCTCTTCCGAATATAGAGCAGATAATTGTAATTGCTAATGTTACTAACGCTACTGAAAAGTGTGTAAAGCTATATTTGCCATCCGCACCGTTCATCGCCATGTTAACTGCTGTATGTGCTAAAGCTAGACCGATTACCATTACTACTGGACCAACTACGATTGGCGGAAGTAATTTCATAATCCACTCTGATCCTGACTTCTTAATTCCGAGTGAAATTAAGATGTACACAAGTCCTGCTAACAAACCACCGAGCATTGCTGCTCCAGGTCCACCTGCTGTTTTCGCTGTTATTATCGGTGCGATAAAGGCGAATGATGATCCTAGATAGGCAGGTACTTGACCTTTCGTTATAAGAAGAAACGCTAGCGTTCCTAATCCACTTGATATTAATGCTACTGACGGATTCAATCCTGTTAAAAACGGAACCAGCACTGTTGATCCAAACATCGCGAACAAATGTTGTATACTTAAAAATAACCATTTTCCCGGTTTCGGTACTTCATTAACGTCTAACACTGGCTTTTGTTCCATTGTTACATCCTCCTTCAGTTTAATTCTTTGCAATAAAAAAACTCTTTGTGCCTGTGCACAAAGAGTCCTACACTTTCGTATGCCAAATTTGACATATGAAAGCCAAGACCCTTTGGCAGCCTCACAGGACTACATTTAAAAGGGCTTTACTTATCGTATATGCTTACTCGATCTTGTTGATCTGTCTCTTGCAAATCAACTTCGATACGCTCTTCACTTGATGTTGGAATGTTCTTTCCTACATAATCAGCGCGAATTGGTAGTTCACGATGACCTCTATCAACAAGAACCGCCAGTTGGATTTGTGATGGTCTACCTAAATCCATAAGAGCATCCATTGCTGCTCGAACTGTTCTTCCTGTATATAATACATCATCCACAAGGATTACTTTTTTCTTCGTAATATCTACAGGGATATCAGAACCTTTTACAAGTGGTTCTTCGTTTTTCGATTGTAGTGTTAGATCATCACGATATAACGTAATATCTAGCTCTCCAACTTCCATTTCTTTTCCTTCAATTTGACCAATTCGTTCTGCCAAACGTTGTGCAATAAAAATTCCACGAGTTTTAATTCCGACAAGAACACAATTATCGACACCTTTATTTCGTTCCACGATTTCATGACTAATTCGTGTTAAAGCGCGGCGAATCATTTGGTCATCTAAAACGACAGCTTTCTCTTGCATGCTCTACACCTCCAAGCTTTTTTTCTTGCGTGAGAGTAATGGTATAAAAAAAGTCCTCTCAACGTGTGCGAGAGGACTTTTGAAAAAAGGGTACAGCATACCCTATGTATTTCAAACCGTTACCTTCTCAACCTCACGGGGCTGTGTTAAAGGATCATTATTTAACTGTTGTCAGTATCTCAGTTTTCTTATGATTTGTCAATACTATTTTCGTAAAACATTTAATGTTTCTTCGAACACTTCTGGAATCGGTGCCTCAAACTGAATATATTCACCAGTACGAGGGTGGTCAAATCCTAAAATACCTGCGTGAAGTGCTTGTCCATTCATGTCTAATGTTTTCTTCGGACCATACTTTGGATCTCCAGCAAGTGGATAACCAATATATTTCATATGAACACGAATTTGGTGCGTACGTCCCGTTTCTAAGCGACATTCTACAAGTGTAAAATCTTTAAAGCGTTCTAACACTTGGAAGTGCGTAACAGCATTCTTACCATTTTCATCAACTGTCATGCTTTGACGCTCTTTCTTATCGCGACCAATTGGCGCATCGATAGTTCCTTTATCATGCGGAATCACACCGTGTACGATCGCTTTGTAACGTCTTGTTACTGTTTTTGCTACAAGTTGATTTACAAGTGATTCATGCGCCACATCATTTTTAGCAACCATTAATAGGCCTGATGTATCTTTATCAATACGATGCACGATACCTGGACGCATCACACCGTTAATGCCTGATAAGTCTGTACAGTGGTGCATAAGACCGTTCACAAGCGTACCACTTGTATGACCTGGTGCTGGATGTACAACCATACCACGCGGCTTATTAACAACGAGTACATCTGCATCTTCATAATAAATTTCTAAGTTCATATCTTCTGCTTGAATATCTAACTCTTCTGGATCAGGAATCGTTACTGTAATTTCATCGTTTTCTCTAACTTTATAATTCACTTTTACCGACTTTCCATTAACTGTAACAACATCATCTTTAATCCATTGTTGTACTTGTGAACGTGACCATTCACTGTTTATTTCTGCAACGAATTTATCAATTCGCTCGCTTTTTTGTTCTTCTGCAACTGTTACTTGTACTACTTCACTCATTCAATTACTCCTTCGTTTTCTTGCCTTCTAATAATGTTTGAATAATAATTAATACAACACCAATACATAATGCTGAATCAGCTATATTAAATACTGGGTAGTTGTACGAAAAAATATACACGTGAATGAAATCCACTACTTCTTGTCTAAATACACGATCAATAAAGTTACCAATTGCTCCGCCTAAAATTAGACCTAATGAAATTCCTAGAAGCTTGTCTGTTTTTGCGTATTTTTTCATATACATTACGATAAATACTACAAAGACAACTGTAATAATGTAGAAAAACCACATTTTATTTTCTAAAATGCCCCAGGCAGCTCCTCTATTTCGATGTGATGTTATGTATAATACATTATCGATAATCGGAATGCTCGTACCCAATTCCATGTTCTTTACAATTAGCCATTTCGATATTTGATCGATGGCAATGACAAATAACGCTATTACATAATATATCATTTTCATTTCCCCCACAAAGACAGTGTACCTCAAAATTTTAGCATAGCTGCAACCTTTTCACAATGAACCTTTATAGAAGAATAAAATAAATTAAAAAAAGGTAATATAATATCGTTGTGCACATTCATACATTTACTTTTTCATAGAAAAATTCATGTATAGTACGGGCAGTCGGCATCGTCTTCATTTGTTTTACCGAAATTATCCTCCCTGTTTCTTCACAAATACCATACATATCTATTTCCATTTTAAATAATGCACGTTCTACATCTTTTAAATCCTCTTTTATATCATGTAATAACAGTTTTTTCTTTATCTCTTCCTTTATTTCATATCCAAGCTCTTCGCTAAACTCTGTATCATATTTGTGCATGACCTCTTTAGCTAGCCTCTCTTGTAACTCTTTTCGCATCAATTGCAATTCTTCTTTGATTTCCATATACATTTCATTCACGTGTACATTCCTCCCAGCTGCAATGTACGATTAGTGTGTCCGAAATTTCTATGCTTACCTCACACACATTTTTCCTTCATAGGAAAGAGAGTGAAAGTTATTTCAATATATCGTCAATAAAAAAACTGACTGCACTTAGGCACAGTCAGTTTTTTTATTATTTTACATAGTTTTCTTTAACAACTGTTGCACAACGCTCACATAATGTTTCATGTTCCGCATCTTTACCAATTGTTTCTGAAACTACCCAACAACGTTCACATGTTTCACCAGTTGCTTGAGCAACAACAACCGCTGTATGCTCATACTTCGGCGCATCTGCTGGCGCTTCTTCCATCATGCCACCAAGTTTATACTCAGAGACGATGAATAATTGCTTTAAGTCTTCGCTAATAGACTCTAACATAGCTTTCATTTCTGCAGTTGGATATAGCGTAATGCTTGCATTTAATGACTTACCGATTACTTTTTCATTACGAGCTACTTCTAACGCCTTTAATACGTCATCACGCAATGTCATAAATGCATCCCATTTTGTTTTTAATTCTTCCGCACCATCTAATTGTACAGCTTCTGGCATATCAGTTAATTGTACACTTTCTTCTGTTACACCTGGAACGTATGGCCATACTTCATCAGCCGTATGCGGTAAGATTGGTGTTACAAGTTTCGTCAACGCAACAAGAACATCATATAATACAGTTTGAATTGCACGACGATCTTCATGGTTTGCACCCTCAATATATAAAATATCTTTTGCAAAGTCTAAGTAGAATGAACTTAAATCAATTGTACAGAAGTTATGAATTGCATGATATACAGCAGCGAAGTCGTATGTTTCATATGCTTCTTTTACTTTTGTAATTAAGTCATTTAATTTCACTAACATGTAACGATCTACTTCACGAAGTTCAGCTACAGCTACTGTATTTTCACTTGGCTTAAAGTCATCTAAGTTTCCTAATAAGAAACGGAATGTATTACGGATTTTACGATACACTTCTGCTACTTGTTTTAAAATATCATCTGAAATACGTACATCAGATTGATAGTCAACAGAAGATACCCATAAGCGTAAAATGTCTCCGCCTAATTGATCCATAATTTTCTTCGGTACGACGATGTTTCCAATCGACTTACTCATTTTACGTCCTTCACCATCTAATACGAAACCATGGCTTAGTACGCCTTTATATGGAGCTTTACCTGTTACAGCAACTGCTGTTGATAATGAAGAGTTAAACCAACCACGGTACTGGTCAGATCCTTCTAAATATAAATCAGCTGGACGTTGTAAGTCATCGCGCTCTTCTAATACCGCTTGGTGAGAAGAACCTGAATCGAACCATACATCCATGATGTCTGTTTCTTTACGGAATTCACCATTCGGGCTACCTGTATGTGTAAATCCTTCTGGTAATAGATCTTTCGCTTCACGCTCGAACCATACGTTAGAACCGTGCTCACGGAATAAATCTGCTACATGGTTAATTGTTTCATCTGTAATAATTGGATCGCCATTCTCTGCATAGAATACAGGGATTGGTACACCCCATGCACGCTGACGAGAAATACACCAGTCACCACGGTCACGAACCATATTATGAAGACGAGTTTCTCCCCATGCTGGTACCCATTTTGTTTCCGCAACAGCTTCTAATAATTCTTTACGGAACGCTTCAATAGATGCAAACCACTGTGCTGTCGCACGGAAAATAATTGGTTTTTTCGTTCTCCAATCATGTGGGTATGAATGCGTAATGAATGTTAATTTCAGTAACGCGCCTACTTCTTCTAATTTCTCTGTAATTGGCTTGTTAGCTTTATCATAGAATAAGCCTTCAAATCCAGGTGCTTCATTTGTTAATACACCTTTATCATCAACTGGACAAAGTACTTCTAATCCATACTTTTTACCAACAACGAAGTCATCTTCCCCGTGTCCTGGTGCTGTATGAACACAACCTGTACCTGCATCTGTTGTTACGTGATCTCCTAGCATAACTAATGAATCACGATCGTAGAATGGATGTTTTGCAACTGTATACTCAAGTTCGCTACCTTTTACCGTTTTCACAACTTCAGTATTTTCCCACTCTAACGTTTTTGCAACTGTCTCAAATAGTTCAGAAGCAATAATATATTTTTCATCATTTACTTTTACAATAGCGTATTCAAGTTCTGGGTGAACAGAAATACCTAAGTTTGCAGGTAACGTCCAAGGTGTTGTTGTCCAGATAATGAATTTCTCATCACCTTCTAATACGTTCTTTCCGTCTTTTACAGGGAATGCTACGTAAATAGATGCTGATTTTTTATCTTGATATTCAATTTCAGCTTCTGCTAAAGCTGATTCACTCGTTGGAGACCAGTAAACTGGTTTTTGCCCTTTATAGATATAACCTTTTTTCGCCATATCACCAAACACTTTAATTTGTTGCGCTTCATAAGCTGGCTCTAAAGTAATGTATGGGTTATCCCAATCAGCACGTACACCTAAACGCTTAAATTGTTCACGTTGACGTTCTACTTGTTCATATGCATACTCTGCACATAACTTACGGAACTCCGCAACTGTCATTTCTTTACGCTTTACACCTTTATTTGTTAAAGCTTGCTCAATTGGTAAACCGTGTGTATCCCAACCTGGTACATATGGTGCACAGTAGCCAGTCATTGATTTATAACGAACAATAAAGTCTTTTAACACTTTATTTAACGCATGTCCCATATGAATGTCACCATTCGCATATGGAGGTCCATCATGCAATACAAATAAAGGACGACCTTTCGTATGTTCTTGTACCTTTTCATAAATATTCATTTCAGCCCACTGTTCTTGCATTGCAGGCTCACGTTTTGGTAAATTCCCACGCATTGGGAACTCTGTTTTTGGCATTAGTAATGTATTTTTGTACTCCATGCTCCATTCCTCCTTACATGTATAAAAGAAACACTTAAAAAACGGAATAAAAAAGAGACCTTCTCATCCCAAAAAGGGACGAGAAAGTCTCCCGCGGTACCACCCTAGTAGATCCTATACATATGTATACAATCCTCTTTATATTCTTAACGCGAATATACGCCTACGCTTACTCTATTTGTTCAGCGCGGAACTCCAGGGTGATATTCCCATTATCTCCTTATCCTGAGCTTACACCATCCTCAGTTCGCTATATAAGGTATGAAAAGGTACTTATCCCTATCTTCGTTTTTCTTAATAAATATGTTGTTTAAAATTATATGTAATAATGAGAAAAACGTCAAGCTTACACTGTTTCTTCTTTTTTCAACAGTTCATCTACTTCGTCTTCTAACTCAATTAGTTTATCCCAATCATCGTTGTTTAACATTTCAAGCTGTGTTTCTAGTAACATACGGAAACGAGTGCGGAATACTTTCGCTTGTTTCTTTAGCTCTTCAATATCAAAAGCAACTTTTCTTGATTTTACTAACGCTTCGTTAATAATACGGTCTGCATTCTTTTCAGCTTCACGTACGATTAATTTTGCTTCTTTTTGCGCATTACGTTTTACTTCTTCCGCTGCTTCTTGTGCAACAACGATCGATTTGTTTAACGTATCTTCAATATTAGAGAAATGATCTAACTTTCCTTCTAATTGCGCAACTTTTTCTTCTAAAGCTTTTTTCTCACGAATGACTAATTCATAATCTTTGATAATTTGATCAAGAAACTCATTTACTTGATCTTCATCATAGCCACGGAATCCGCGACCAAATTCTTTGTTATGAATATCTAATGGTGTTAACGGCACAACGCCACCTCCAAGTAATTATCTAAATTTCCTCTTTCAATTATATCTTTTCTTCGACAAAATAGGAGGATTTCCTTCTAAAAAAACCATCATTTTAGTATACCATACAAAATTCTCCATTTGTCGCGCTTTGTTCTACCTTCTACAGAAAACAATTTACTTCGTCCATATCCTCTCACTGAAAAAACATCTCCTGGATAACATTCATAAGAAGTTTGCTCCACTGTTTTCCAATTAACCTTTACTAAACCATTTTTTATGAAAGGTTGTACTTTTTGTCTGGATATATGTAACATTTCAGCTAACATAACATCTAAACGAAGTGAAGAAACCGTTCCAGATTTCTCTCCCCACGTTTCTTGCATCTGTAGAATTTTTTCGCCTTGCACTGGTGATAAGGAAACTTTCGTTTTCCCTATAGATTGTAAGTTCATCTCAATATAAGATAGAACTTCTTTTGCGACTACAATTTGGGCACGATCTTCTTGAAGCAAAATATCACCACATTTTTCCCTCGTTAAACCGAGAGACATAAATGTACCTAATATTTGCCTATGCTCTAGCGTATAAAACTTAGAAGGATAGTCAATTTCCAATACTTCTACTTGAAATTCCTCTTCATTCACTACTAGATAGTCCGGATAAATGAGTGCTCTTTTACGCTCCGCATGAGGCGTTGCACCATCAAACTGTACAGCAACATCCCCTTGTCCTATCACCATAGTGACAATTTGTTGTTGTCTTGGATCAAGAAAGTCTGTTAACTTCACTTGATGGTACTCCGCTACTCGCTTCCACTCTAACACCTTATCCACAAAGACCTCTTCATCGGGTCTGAAATGTTCATAGATGCTCATGTATTTAACCTCTTACTATAAGAAATAGCCGAATATACTTACTAAACCCTTCGTAGCAAGCTTTAATGTAAAAATCGCAACGAGTGGAGAGATATCAATCATACCAAGCGGCGGGATAAATCTGCGAAATGGCTCTAAATACGGTTCACAAATACGCGCAAGAATATCTCCAAAAGTTGATTCCTTTGCACCTGGGAACCATGATAGGAGAATGTAAATAATAAGTGCCCACGAGTAAATCTCGATAGCAGTAATTAAAACGTTTAAAACTGTTACCATGGCGTATTACCACCTCTTTATATTTGTGTCTTCTTCTTCACCGAATAACTCTGAAATTGCACCAACAATATCTACATTTTCAGGGGTACACATAAATGTTTTCGGTCCTATTTTTTGAATGTCCCCGCCTATAGCGTATACAGTACCACTTAAAAAGTCAACGATACGTACAGCTTGATCAGTAGACATTCGTTGTAAATTAATTACAACAGCTCGTCTACCTTTTAAATGGTCCGCAATCCCTTGCGCTTCTGAATATGTGCGTGGTTCTAATAAAACAACTTTTGAAGATTGCTTTGCCGTTTCAATGCTCACAACATTTTGTTTCGGTTGCGCTTTTGGAAACGTAACATCTTGTTGTTCTGGCGGATCTTGCTGCTTCTTCATGTCTGTTTGCTCCTTTTCATAACTATATTGAGCTGCTTCTTTTTCTTCCGGTGTATCAAAAAAGAAGTATTTTACTTTTGACCAACTCATAATAAGATTCTCCTTCCTTTTACGCTTTTCCTACTAAAATCGTCCCCAAACGAATATATGTAGCACCTTCTTCAATTGCAATCGTGTAATCATTAGACATTCCCATTGATAACTCTCTACATGGCGCATGTAATAATTCTAGCTCCTGCACCTCTGTTTGCAGCTTACGTAACTCCTTAAAACAGCGTCTGATTTCTTCCTCTTCTCTTGTAAACGGAGCCATTGTCATTAGTCCAACCACTTCAATCTTATCCAGTTCTTGCAAACTTTGAATAAAAGAAATAGTTTCTTCTACTGCCAATCCTTGCTTTGATTCTTCAGATGATGTTTTCACTTGAATAAAACATTTCACTTTCTTATCAGCACGTTTTTGAATTTCTTTTGCAAGTGAAAAACGATCTAACGAATGTAAATAATCAATTTCATTAATGATTTCTTTTACTTTTCTCGTTTGTAATGATCCAATAAAATGCCAATTCACTTTCGAACCGAAATGTTCGTACTTCTGTAAGAAACCTTCATTTCTATTTTCACCTAAATCGATAATTCCAGCTTCAATTACTTCGTTTGTCTTTTCAATTCCTACCGTTTTTGTAACTGCAACAAGTTTAATATCTTGCAACGAACGTCCCGCTCGTACGCAAGATTGTTTAATTGCTTCGTTTACAGTTGTTAATTTTTTTTGTACTGTCACTTGCTTTCTTCCTCCTTAAAACCTATGAAACTCAACATTCTCCCTGTCTTACCTTGATCACGGCGATGAGAGAAAAATAGTTGCTCTTCACAGCTTGTACAAAGAGATGACATTACAATATTCTCTTCTTTTATGCCTGCTTGTACACATAATATACGATTAATTTCTTTTAAATTAATTGCGTACTGCCCATCAGAAACTTTTTTATAAGGGACAGAACCGTTTACTACTTGCTCTGCTGCTGTTAACACTCTATCATCAACAACGTAACAACAAGATCCAATTGCTGGTCCGATTGCAACATGAATTTCATCGCTTGAAATGCCTTCTGCATTCCATTTTTGAATCATTTCCTTTGCAATCTCTTTTACAGTCCCTTTCCATCCAGCATGCGCAAGTCCTATCATACCATGTGATGGCGCATAAAAATAGAGTGGAACACAATCTGCGTAACAAGATGTTAGAAGAACATCATTGTTAGTCGTATAAATGCCATCTGTTTTTGAAATGCCGTCTTCATATGAATAGACGCCACTTCCTTTTTCTTGTTGTCCTACTTTTTCAACATGATGATCATGAACTTGTTCAGAGCAAATCCAGTTTTCTAATGGTTTTTGTAACTTATTTGCTAAAATGCGTCTGTTTTCATGAACGTTCTCCACGATATCATTCACATGTAATCCTAAATTCATCGCATGAAAGGAGCCCGTACTTACCCCACCATCTTTTGTCGTAAATCCAGCAGTAATGTTTCCAAGTTCTTTCCACGCTTGTAAATACAGTATACCGTCCACATATTTAAATGGTTCTCTCATAACAAAGCGACCCCTTTTTAATTAAAATATCATAAAAAAGCATGGTACTTCCTGTCTATTTTACCATACTTTTATTTTTTCATAATCCCAACAGAAAAAAAAGAGGAATTTGTAATATTCTTTATGAAATTGTCGGTGTTTGTATTGATTCTGTTACAGAATTAACAGGATTTACTCTAACAAGTATGACATCTTCCCCAATTTTCACAATTTCCTTCCAAGGAATTACAATTTCTACATCTTTCCCAAAAATCCCTAACATACGTGCCTGTTTGGAAATAATAATAGACCCGATCTTCCCTGTGTTCATATCAATTTCGATATCTCCAATATTCCCAAGCCTTTTTCCATCTGAAACATTTATTATCTCTTTCATCTGCAACTCCGAAATTCTGATCATTTGCATCCTCTCCCTTATATATGACGAATTGAAAAAACACTATTTCTCAAATTTACAGGAAGCACCCTCTACTAATCCCATATAATTTTCATTATATGAACACAACTTCCCTACTATGAGCGAAGACAAACTATATTACATATAAAAAGGTTTCACCATAAATGGTGAAACCTTATCCTTGAATCGTCTTATTCATTTGTTTAATAGCCGATTTCTCTAAACGTGACACTTGCGCTTGAGAAATCCCAATTTCTTCTGCAACTTCCATTTGTGTTTTTCCTTGGAAGAAACGTTTTCGAATAATCATTTTCTCACGATCATTTAAACGCTTCATCCCTTCTTTCAAGGCTAACTCTTCAACCCACTGCTCGTCCTTTTGTTTTTCATCACTTAGCTGATCCATAACAAAAATAGGATCTCCCCCATCGTTATAAATCGGCTCAAATAATGAAACTGGGTCTTGAATCGCATCTAAAGCAAAAACAATTTCTTCATGAGTCACTTCAAGCACTTTTGCAATATCCATTGCTGTAGGTTCTTTTGAATTTTCTGCAATTAATTTTTCTCTTACTTGTAACGCTTTATACGCAATATCTCGTAATGATCGAGATACGCGAATCGGATTGTTATCACGCAAATATCTGCGTATTTCCCCAATAATCATCGGCACAGCATACGTTGAAAATTTTACATTTTGGCCTAAATCAAAATTATCAATGGATTTCATAAGTCCGATGCAACCAACTTGAAATAAATCGTCAACATATTCTCCTCTGTTATTAAATCTTTGGATGACGCTCAGTACAAGACGTAAGTTTCCATTCACTAATTTCTCTCTTGCGCTTATCTCTCCACTTTGCATTTCACGAAATAATTTACGCATTTCATCATTTTTTAGTACGGGAAGTTTAGCTGTATCAACACCGCAAATTTCTACTTTGTTTCTCGTCAAAGTGTTCCCTCCTATCGGGAGTTGCTGTACAGTGTAAAGTATTTCCTTTGAAGGGGATTTTATGCATGCGGTTTTCTCTTCATTTTTCATTTTCGTTGTCTCTTCTCATACAACGAAAGAGAAGAAGACCAGCCTAGATAACGGCTGGTCTTCTTCTTTACACCATTTTATTAAATTCTTTTCGTAATCTTTTTATGATTCTTTTTTCTAAACGTGAAATGTATGACTGTGAAATTCCAAGCATATCCGCCACATCTTTTTGCGTCTTTTCCTCTTCTCCAGCAAGCCCAAACCGGAGTTCCATAATTTGTTTTTCACGATCATTTAATTGATGCAATGCTTTCATTAGAAGATGACGATCTACAGTAGCTTCTAAATCTTTTGTAATAATATCATCATCTGTACCTAATACATCCGATAATAAAAGTTCATTTCCGTCCCAATCGATGTTAAGCGGTTCATCAAAAGAAACTTCTGATCGGTTTTTATTATTCCGGCGCAAATGCATTAAAATTTCATTTTCTATACAACGCGAGGCATATGTTGCTAATTTTATTTTCTTTTCTGGATTAAATGTATTAACCGCTTTAATAAGGCCGATTGTTCCAATACTAATCAAATCTTCAATATTTATCCCTGTATTTTCAAACTTTCTTGCTATATATACAACTAGCCGTAAGTTACGTTCAATCAGTAACGATCTTGCTGCCTGATCTCCTTTTGGCAATTTATTCAAAAGAACTTCCTCTTCTTCTTTCGTTAACGGTGGTGGCAACGCTTCACTTCCACCAATATAATAAATTTCATCGGTCTTAATTCCTAATTTCAACAATACTTTATACCAAAGGTATACTAAATAAAATTTTAATTTCATCATATTATCCCGCCTCCCATTATTAAGCAATTACTACTTTTTGCGAAATTAACATTTTCGGATGCACAATACATTGATACTCTCCATTGGTTGACAACTGTTGTGTATTTAATCCAATCAATACTTTGCTAACTACAATAGAACTACCTTCATAATCAATTTGCACACTGTCTGGCTTAACGGCCCATAAAAATTGACTCTCTACTCCTACTGCTCGGAAAGGAATTAATCTTAATTTTGTCGCCCACCCAGAATCATTCTCTGGTATTTGAGGAATCTCTGTTTTGGAATAAATTTGTTCTGTTAACCACGCTGGCAAGCAATGTTCTAATGATGAAATATGCATAATCATAACGGGTGTTTTTGTTAACGGGTCATAAAGTTGGTTCCCACTATCAATTAAACCTGCGAGTTCTAGTTCCTCTTCAGCTAATTGAATTTTCAATTTCACAATTTGATCATAGTGTATTTTTGTAACCTCTACGCTTTCAATACGCTTTTTAGAAAAATAATAAATTACTGGAAAACCAAAAACAACAAACAACCAGCTAATTGGGTCACCATAAGAAATGGATTGAGATTGAACCAATCCATTTACCATTTCATTCGTTTGCAAAAAGAAATGAGTGCCAATTAACCCTCCGCCAACCATAAAGGTTACAAAGTAAAAAGTAAAAACAGTTTGTGCATAATTTCTAAACGTTGTAAACCCAAATGCTGTATACACAATTAGTAACGAGTACAGTAGTTTCATAATTGGATGTGTCATCATAGAAGCAAAAGGAGTAAAGGCAAAAATAACAATGGTTGAACCTATAAATGCCCCTAACACAAGCCTCCATCTTTTGATCTTCTTTTTTAGCACGGTAGCTGTTAATAAAAGTAAAAGAAAATCAATGCAGGCGTTTAACAACCAAACAACGTCGGCGTAAACAACCAAACAATTCACCTCTTTTTTTGAGTTGAGACTAGTATAATGCATATCCAATAGGAAAGTGTGTCAATTTGCGGAGGTGTTTTTTTGTTATTTTGTGCTTTCTAGACAGAATCTGTCGGTAAAAAATAAAAGTATACATTTCATAGAATACTATACTTGTTTGCTTACATATAAAGTGAAACTTTACAATCCTCACAAATCGGGCTTTTACGAGCAGCCGGACAAATCGAAATATATAAAATAAAAAAAGACCTGCTTAGCAGATCTTTTTCCTGTATAAAACAAAAAAGGAGCATAAAAGCTCCTTTTCTTTTATCGTCTACGACGATTACGTAAGAATGCTGGAATATCGATGTCATCTGAATCTGTATGACGCTCATGCACAACCGGCTCTTCACGTTTCATTTCACGCTTAACTTCACGTTGTTTTGAAGGTTGAGCTACTTGCTGTTGCTGTTGTTGCGTGTGATTCGCAGTCGGACGAATAATCGGTTTTGGTGGCTGTGTTGCAGCACTATCATCAAAACCAGTTGCAATTACAGTTACAACGATATCATCTTTTAATCCTTCGTTAATAACAGAACCGAAGATCATATTTACTTCTGGATCTGAAGCTGAAGCTACAATGTCTGCCGCTTCTTGTACTTCATATAAGCTTAAGTTAGCTCCACCCGTAATGTTCATGATAACACCTTGAGCTCCGTCAATAGATGTTTCTAATAATGGACTAGAAATCGCTTTTTTCGCAGCTTCAGCAGCACGATTTTCTCCATTACCAGAACCAATACCCATTAAAGCAGAACCTCTATTAGACATAATTGTCTTTACGTCTGCGAAGTCTAAGTTAATTAAACCTGGTGTTGCAATTAAATCAGAAATACCTTGAACACCTTGGCGTAATACGTTATCTGCTTCACGGAATGCTTCTAACATCGGCGTATTTTTATCAACAATCTCTAATAAACGATCATTTGGAATTACAATAAGTGTATCTACATTTTCTTTAAATGCCGCAATACCAGATGCTGCTTGTGTTGCACGCTTGCGTCCTTCAAATGTAAATGGACGTGTTACAACACCAACTGTTAATGCACCTAATTCTTTTGCAACTTGAGCAACAACTGGAGCTGCACCAGTTCCAGTTCCGCCGCCCATACCAGCAGTTACGAAGACCATATCTGCACCACGAAGTGCTTCTTGGATCTGTTCTTTACTTTCTTCTGCAGCCTTTTTCCCTACTTCAGGGTTTGCACCTGCACCAAGTCCACGTGTTAATTTTCCACCAATTTGCATTTTTGTTTCAGCTTTTGATAGATTTAATGCTTGTGCATCAGTATTCACAGCGATAAAGTCTACACCTTGTACACCGTGTTCAATCATACGGTTTACAGCATTGTTTCCGCCACCGCCGACACCGATAACTTTTATATTCGCTAATTGATCTTGAGTAGTATCAAACTCTAACATGTCGAAATCCCCCTAGAACCTCATTTTTCGTGTCCAATTTTAATCCCATAAATAACGGAATACACGTTTTACTTTTGACATCATACGGTCATCATTTTGATTATTATTGTTTTGATTACGAGTTTTTTGTTTTGCAGGTTGCTGTTGTACCGGCGTTGGTGCTGGTGCTGGTACTGGTTCAAAATGTTCTTGTTTTTCCTGCACATTTTTTCCACGTAATTTAGCTTTTTGATAAGAATGTTTAATTAATCCTACTCCACTTGTATATTGGGGCTCACGCACACCAATATAATCAGGAGTCGCTATACGAACATTTTCATGTAAAATATCATATGCAAGATCAAGAACACCCGGCATAGAAGCAATTCCACCAGTTAGTACATAACCAGAAGCTACTTGCTTTACTCCTAACTTACGCACTTCATCTTGAACAAACATTAAAATTTCCTCTACACGAGCCTCTATTATATCCGATAATTCCAACTGAGAATATTGTTCTGTTTGATCGCTTCCCATAATAGGAACCGTAAACATCTCTTCTTCAGATGCTGTATCATAAAAAGCATGTCCATATTTCAACTTAATTTGATCTGCATTTTCTGTTGAAGTTTTCAACCCAATCGCAATATCCTTCGTTATATGTTCTCCACCTAACGGTAATACGCTCGTTGCTTGTAACTCTCCATCTTTAAAAATAGATAAAGTTGTAGATCCTCCCCCCATATCAACAAGGGCTACTCCTCTATGTTTTTCATCTGAAGATATAGCAACTGTTGCAGCCGCTAAAGGTTGAAGACAAATATCAACTATTTCAAGACCTGCTTTTTCTACACAACGAAGTAGGTTATGTAGTAAAGTTCTCGAGCCTGTTATAAGTGTACCTTCCATTTCTAATCTTACACCGATCATCCCGCGTGGATCGTTAATCTCGTCAAGACCGTCTACGATGAACTGTCGAGGTACCACATCAATAAACTCACGTTCTGGAGCAATTGACACAACTTGTGCTGCATCTAGAACGCGTAAGACATCTTCATTCCCGATTTCACGATCTTCATTTGAAACAGCGACTACTCCATGACAAGGAAGTAGCTGTACCTGGTTTGCATTGACACCTACTACAACTTGCTCAATGTGGATTCCCACCATGCGCTCAGCTTGTTCAATTGCTTTTTTAATTGATCGAACAGTCTCGTCTATATCAACTATCGATCCCTTCTTTAAACCATTTGATTTTACATTTCCAACACCAATAATGTTTAAGCTGTCATTAACCATTTCACCAATGATGACTTTAACATTGGATGTACCGATGTCAAGACTAACATATATTTCATTGCTGTTCATTCTTTGGCACCTCCTTCTTTATTTATACCATACAACTCAATATATGGAACAACAATCGCAACTTTACTATTTATAAGAAAAATATTCAACGTCTTTATACGTTTCCCTTTTTTAACCCTATATTTTTCTTATTTTTATTTAACATTCATTTAAGAATATCGCAGTAAACTGTGAATAACTGCTTATCTTGAAATAATTCTATTTCAAGTGTAAAGATTACCGCCAAGTATAAGTCTACACTAAGATGTACTCATAGAAAAGTGAAACTTGTACCAATCCTAGTATGAATCTAAGAATTTTTACATCTTTTTCATCAAATGAACCATTCTTGTAAATTCAGATGCATCAAGTAGAACGTTCGTTTCGTTTTTTCTACAATAACGTAGTGAAAACTATCTTTCTATTCTTTTTTTTCTTCCGCTCCTAATTCTTTCGTATACGCTCCTACTTCTAAGTCAATTAATACCTTTTTCCCCGGCTCAATTGTTTTTAAGATAAGCGGATAAGCTTCCATACGCTTTGCGAAATTTTGAATCGTAGTGCTCACTTCGTACCCTTCATTCATATATAAAGTAAGATGATCTTCATTCGCATTCGTTGGTGAATAACGAATTTCAGAAATAGACCTTAAAATAGTTGGTGTTAATTTTTCAAGCTCGGCAATTAACTCCTTCATTTTCTCTTCTTTAAAAGGTTCAAAAATTGGCGCTGCAACAGGGAGTTTTCCGTTCGGAAGTACATCGAGTGTTTTCCCGTTCTCTAATAACGGTTGTAATTTCCCATCTTTGTTTATATAACCAATCGTTAAATATTCTTCGATATGAACATCAATTTTATTTGGAAAACGTTTTTTTACATTTACCGCTTTAATTTCTTTTCGTTTCGTTAGGTTTTCTTCTGCTTTATGTGCTGTCACTCGGAAATAACTTGTATCATACGTCACACCTGATTCCTTCATCACTTGTTCATCTGTCATATAATGATTTCCAAACACACTTATCTTTTTGATATTGCTTAGTGGAGACCGAAAGTAAATTAAAAAGAGCACTAATAAAAATAAAATTGATATGTATAAAATCAACCGATGATTAACATTTTTCTTGTTTTTCTTCTGTTGATTTTTTAACTTTGGTACACGATCCTGTAGTTTAATCACTTTACTATTTTTCATGTACGATCCCCCTACGTAACATAAAGAACGGCATGTTCCTCATGCCGTTCTTATCTTCTTATTATAACATAAATGATAATGAGCGGAACGAATAACCGTTATCTTCCAATGATTTCTACTTCTGTATGCATTTCTACACCAAATTTATCCTTGATTGTTTGTTTTATGAATGCAATTAAAGATAAGACATCTTGCGCACTGGCTCCCCCAGTATTAATAATAAAATTCCCATGCATTTCAGAAATTTGAGCTCCGCCTATTTGATAACCACGAAGCCCTGCCCTTTCTATTAAGTTTCCTGCAAAGTATGGGATTGGATTCCGAAATATACTTCCTGCACAAGGATGATTCCACGGTTGTGTTTCACGACGATAATCTTTATTCTTTTGCATGACGCTTACGATTCCCTCACGCTCTCCTACCTGCAAGTGAAACTCAGCTTCCAAAACAATACCAGGATGTTTCGTTTGCAATACAGACGTACGATAGGAAAACTCCATTTCTTCATGCGTTAACCAATTAATTGTTCCGTTTTCAAACAAAATAAGAGCTTTTGATAATATGTTTGATATATCCGATTGATGTGCTCCTGCATTCATATACACTGCACCACCAACACTTCCTGGAATACCACTGGCAAATTCCAGACCGGATAATCCTTGACGACTAAGTAAAGTTGATAATTTAATAAGGGGATACCCACCACCAACTCTTACTCTATGTTTTTCGACTTCTAAGTGGTCTAATCCTTCTCCTAAACGAATAACGACACCTTCTATACCTAGGTCAGATACAAGAAGGTTCGAACCGCGACCAATTACAGTCCACTTTGTTTTATATTTTTTTACTAACTGCAACGTTTTTTCAATACCGGCAACATGCTTTGGCACAATTAAAATATCAGCTGGTCCACCTATTTTCATAGTGGTATAACGCGCTAACGCCTCATTCACTAACACGCGACCAACATTTGCTTCTATAAGCTCATTTACTAATTGCTCCATAAACAATCTCCCCCATACTAAGTATCCTTATTACAGTAGTATGCAGGGCTTTCACCTAACGTTATTTTTTTACAAGCTTATTCATTACTTCATACAGCTTATTTGCTGCATCTGGAATACCTAATTGTTCAGCAGCCAACTTCATATTTTGTAATGTTTGTGCATCTAATAAAATCTCATCAATATCACGAATAAGCGTTTCTGCTGTTAAATCTTTTTCAAGCAACATTTTTGCTGCTCCTTTATCGACAACAGAACGTGCATTCTTTTCCTGATGGTTATTTGTTACGTAAGGACTCGGAATTAACACACTTGGCTTACCTAACGCGGTTAATTCTGCAAGTGTTGTTGCTCCCGCTCTTGAAACAACAAGATCTACACCTGTAAGTACCTCTGGCATATTATGAATGAAAGGTTTAATAATAACATTATTCGGGTTCCCTTTTTGCTTCACAGCTTCCATCACTTTATCATAATGAACTTCACCGGTTACATACAATATTTCGTAACTTTTATTTCCAAATTGTTCAATTGCCTCTACGAAAGCATCGTTAATCGGTCTAGCCCCACGACTTCCACCAAAAATAAGTACGGACTTTTTAGGAAGAGATAAACCTACGGAACGTTTTCCTTTCATTCCATTCTGATCCATTACTTCTGATGCTCGTGGATTTCCTGTCATTACCACTTTTGACTGTGGAAAATGTTCTGCAGCCGCTTCAAAACAAACTGCAACTTTATCAACATAGCGGCTTAAAAATTTATTCGTTACACCAGGTACACTATTTTGTTCATGTACAATAGTTGGAATACCTAATTTTGCCGCAGCATATACAACTGGTCCACATACATATCCACCCGTTCCAATCACAATATCCGGATTAAAACGACGAATATATCGTTTACTATCTTGTACACCTTTTAGGAAACGCATCACCGTTTTCACATTATCTAATGATATTTTACGCTTAAATCCACTTATAACAATAGATTGAAACGGTATACCTGCTTTTGGCACGATTGTGCTCTCTAATCCACTCTCCGTACCAATATATAAAAACCTTGCTTCCGGATTTAATTTTTTTATTTCTCTTATTAAAGCAAGAGCCGGATAAATATGACCTCCAGTGCCCCCACCACTTACTAATACACGCACTACTAACTCCTCCGCTTCTCTTTTCTAATTTCAGTCGTATTTATTTTTATATACATCATGTTTCTTCGCACACATACGAAAAACCCTGTCTTATAAAACAGGGTTTAGTAGCGAGAATGGCGACTTATATTTAACAATACACCTACTGCCATTAACATTAATGTCAAACTTGATCCACCATAACTTAAAAACGGCAAAGTAATACCCGTAACAGGCATCAATCCTGTTACAACACCAACATTAATCATTACTTGAATCGCAATCATCGCCACAATACCTACTGCTAAAAACGTACCATATAAATCTGGCGCTCCTAAAGCTATACGAATCCCACGCCATAATAACAGACTAAATAATAATAACACAAATGAACCACCAATAAAACCTAATTCCTCAGATAAGATTGCAAATATAAAGTCTGTTTGTGGTTCAGGTAAATAAAGAAACTTTTGTCTACTTTGTCCAAGTCCGAGCCCGAATAATCCACCAGGTCCAATTGCGAGTAACGATTGAATAATTTGAAATCCACTTCCAAGCGGATCTGACCACGGATCTAAATATGATGTAATACGTTTCATTCGATACGGTGCTGATGCAATTAGCCCTACAAATCCTGCTACACCAAGCAAACCAAACATTGCAAAGTGAAAGACTCTTGCTCCCGAGACAAATATCATAATGATACATGTCCCAACCATTACCGTTCCTGTACCAAGATCTGGCTGTAACATAATCATTCCAAAAGCAAGAAATACAAAACCTAG
Organism: Bacillus cereus group sp. BfR-BA-01379; assembly: GCF_022663605.1. NCBI lineage: Bacteria > Bacillati > Bacillota > Bacilli > Caryophanales > Bacillaceae > Bacillus > Bacillus cereus group sp. BfR-BA-01379. The sequence continues at coordinate 16,908 of NZ_JAKUFT010000013.1, read as the reverse complement.
TGCTGGTAGTAAACCACGTTTAAACGAGGTAATTAATTTTTGTCGTTCCGCTAAAAATTTCGCTAAAAAAATAATCATCGCAAACTTCATAAATTCTGACGGTTGAATGGAAAATGCCCCGATTCCAATCCAACTTCGCGCTCCTCCTCGAACAAGTCCTACTCCAGGAATAAGAACAAGAATAAGAAGAATGAAGCAAACTAGCAAAATTACTTTTGAATACGTACGCCACACCCAATAATCAATTTTCATAATAAAAAACATAGCCACTACACCTAGACTTGCAAATAGCAATTGCCTTTTTGCAAAAAAGAATGAGTCCCCCATTTTATAAGAGGCCCAAACCGCACTCGCACTATACACCATAATCATTCCGATTGTTAACAACGCAAGTGTAACGATGATGAGAATAAAATCAGGCGTTTTCTTCATTACCCATAAACACCACCTCTTTAGGCAGAAACTTTTGCCCTATGTAACAAAACATCAGTAGGTGTTAGCCTACTGATGTTTTGATTTACTTTATATAAGTTTATGCACAGCTTGTATAAAAATGTCTCCTCTTTCTTCAAATGTTTTAAATTGATCCCAGCTTGCACATGCTGGAGAAAGAAGAATTACATCACCATCTGTAGAATGAGCATAAGCTTTCACTACAGCTTCATCTAAAGTATCGACACTTTCAATTGTATCTAATCCCGCTTTTTCTGCAGCTCTTACTAATTTTGGAGCTGTTTGTCCAAATGTCACAATTGCTTTTACATTTTTGAAATACGGAATTAAATCATCGAATTCATTTCCACGATCAAGCCCACCTGCTAATAACACAATCGGTTGTGTAAACGCAGATAAAGCTTTCTCAGTCGCTAACATATTCGTTGCTTTTGAGTCATTATAAACCTTACGATTGTTAATAGTTGTTACATATTCTAAACGATGTTTTACACCTGTAAAACGTTTTAACACCCCCGTAATCGCTTCATTAGAAACACCCAATAATTTCGCGATACTCATCGCTGCTAAGATATTTTCTAAATTATGTTGACCAGGTAAAACGATATCAACTACTTCAACAACTTTTTCACCTTTAAAATAAAGAGCATTCTCTTTTATACACGCACCATCTTCAATTTCTTTCGTTGTCGAGAATAGTAATTTTTGCCCTTTACTATAAGCAGATAAAGCCATCACATCTGCATCATCTGCATTTATTACACTATAATCATTTTCTGTTTGGTTTTTAAAAATATTTGCTTTTGCTAAACCATATTCCTTCTTCGTCCCGTGATAATCTAAGTGGGCCTCGAATAAATTTAAAAACGCAGCAATTTTAGGTTGGAACAATTCTACTCCCATCAGTTGGAACGATGAAAGTTCTGTAACTACAACTTCATTTTCTTTTGCATCCTGTGCTACTTCACACGCTACAGTTCCTATGTTCCCTGCAATTATAGGATGCTTTTGTCCTTCTTTTAGCATTTCAAATGCAAGCATTGTCGTCGTCGTTTTACCGTTAGACCCCGTAATCCCAACAAATGGCGCTTCTGAAATACGATATGCTAATTCAACTTCCGTAACAACCGGAATTTGCTTTTCTTTCGCAGCAACTAATATTGGATTAGAATACGGGATTCCTGGATTTTTTACAACAAGAGAAATATTTCTCTCTAACAATTCTAAAGGATGACCACCGCATACAACGTCCATTCCTTTTGCTTGTAATTCTGCAGCAAGTACATTATCCGCTAAAGGCTTTCCGTCATTTACAATAACATTTGCCCCTAATTTTTGTAACAGCGTAGCAGCTGCATAACCACTTTTTGCAATGCCTAATACAAGAATATTTTTATTTTGAAATTCAGTTACAGTTTTCAATTACATCCACACCCCGATATAAATTCCTAACACAGCTAATAAAAATCCTACAGACCAAAACGTCACAACAACACGCCACTCTGACCAACCACATAATTCATAATGATGGTGTAATGGACTCATTTTAAAGACACGTTTTCCTGTTGTTTTAAACGAAATGACCTGAATAATAACAGATAAAGTTTCCATTACGAATACTCCACCAATGATTACAAGTAGTAATTCTTGTTTTAATAAAATCGCTACAGCTGCAATGGCTCCACCTAAAGCTAAAGAACCTGTATCTCCCATAAACACTTTCGCTGGATTTGCATTGAATACTAAAAATCCAAGTACAGCTCCTACAACTGCCATACAGAATATCGCTACTCCAAATTGCTCTTGTGCGACTGCAATAATACTAAACGCTCCAAATGCAATAGCAGCTGTTCCTGATAATAAACCATCTAAACCGTCAGTTAAGTTAACTGCATTTGATCCACCAATAAGCATAAATAATACAAGTACAAAATACGCCCAACCTAGTTCAAACTTAACATCTGTTCCCGGAATCATGATGTATGTGTGGAACGCTTGCCCTTTTCCAATTAAAAAGAACGCAATAGCAATAACAAGCTGACCTACTAATTTTTGTTTTGATGTTAAACCAAGATTTCTCTTCTTAACTACCTTTATGTAGTCATCTAAAAATCCAATTAATCCGTAGCCAAATGTCACTAATAACAATAAAGAAACCTCTGCACCTAAATGATTAAATTTAATTGCCATAATAAGTGAAGTTACCATCATAGATACATATATGACAATACCACCCATTGTTGGTGTCCCTGATTTTTTTTGATGTGACTTTGGTCCCTCATCACGAATACTCTGTCCGAACTTTAATTTCCTTAAAAATGGAATAAACAATGGCGAAAGGGCAACAGAAATTAAGAATGCTACCCCAGCCGTTACTAATAAACCTTGCTCAAGCACATGTAGTCCTCCTCTCACGTTGTTACTCTTCGTTGTTTAAACGCTCTGTAATTGCTTCTTTAGCGACTTCACGATCGTCAAAATGATGAACGTCTTTACCAATAATTTGATACGTTTCATGACCCTTACCAGCAATAATGATAATATCTTCAGCTTTCGCGTTAGCAATTGCATGGTATATCGCTTCTTTTCTATCAATGATTACTTCATAATTATTCCCATTTGCACCCTGCACCATATCATCTAAAATAGCCCCTGGCTCTTCACTTCTTGGGTTATCTGAAGTGTAAATTGCATGAGTTGCATATTCTGTTGCAACACTTGCCATGATTGGTCTCTTTGTTCGATCTCTATCTCCGCCACAACCGACGATACAATATACATTGCCTTTTGCAAACTGTTTTGCTGTTTTTAATACATTCTCTAAGCTATCTGGTGTATGTGCATAATCAACAATAACTGTATAATTTTGTCCACCATCAACTACTTCAAAACGTCCTGGAACTCCAGCTAGTTGCTTTATCACATCAATAACCGTTTCTAAACTTACACCAGAAACAAGTCCTGCCGCTGTTGCCGCTAGTACGTTATATACATTAAATTTCCCAATCAATTTCATCGTAACATTTACACTTTCATACGGTGTTACAAGCGTAAATGTAGTTCCACCACTCGTCATAACGATATCTTTGGCCATAATATCACTTGTTGTATCAATTCCATATGTTACAACAGTTGCCGCAGTACTTCTCATATATTCCGCAGTTACAGCATCATCGTTATTCAATACCGCGTACTTTTCACGATTATGATTATAACTATTGCCAAGTTGTGCAAATAGCAACCCTTTTGCATGTTTATATTCGTCCATCGTTTTGTGATAGTCTAAATGATCCTGTGTTAAATTTGTAAATACTGCTACATCGTAATCACATCCGTGTACACGACCAAGATCTAAAGCATGTGACGAAACTTCCATTACTGTACTATCTACACCGTGCTCAACCATTTTTGAAAATGTATGTTGAAGTGTTAGTGCATCTGGTGTTGTATTTTTCACCTCAAATGTTTCATCACCGATTTTCATATTAATTGTTCCAATTAACCCCGTTTTATGACCATGTGCGCGCATAATCTCATCCATAATATGCGATGTTGTTGTCTTTCCATTTGTACCTGTAATTCCGATTAAATGTAACTTGTGTGTTGGTTGACCATAAAAATAATCAGCTAAAACCGCTAACGAACGAAAAGTGTTTTTCACAAGTACAACTGGAACGTCAACATCAATTGGTCTTTCCGCAACAATAGCAGCCGCTCCTTGTGCCGCTGCTTGCTTAGCAAAATCATGGCTATCAACCGTATATCCTTTCATACATACAAATAAGCTTCCCTCTTTCACTTTACGTGAATCAGCTTCTATAGATGTGATTTCTGGATTTTCTTTTGGAACAACTGGAAAATCATGCAAACATGATAAAAGTGTATGCAACTTCATTTCACTAAACCCTCTCTACATTGTGTATTTATCTCTTTTTTTAATAAGCAACACGTTACCTCCTAAGTATGTAAAATAGGAGGTAAGTGCTAATGTGTCTAATAAATAGACTTATTTATAATTGAAACTCTTACGGTCTCAAATTAAGTAACTCTTCTATAAAGAACTCACTTCCACCAATTGTACCATAAAACGTACTAGGTTACCTTTAATTCCCGAAGTAAATTCTAATTTTTGAGCCTTCTTTCACTTTAGCTCCTGCTTCTGGGGATTGTTTAATTACTTTCTCTCCGTCTCCACTTATATCAAGCTTCAAATCGACGAGTTGTGTCTGTAAGTCTTTCTTTTTCATACCAACTAAATTCGGAACTTCCACAGTTGGTGTATCGCCCCATTTGTATTCCCTCTCAACTTGTTCTTTTCTCGGTTTCACTCCCATAACAGGAAGTGCATCCCGAAGAATATTCCCAACAATTGGAGCTGCTACTACTCCACCAAATTGCGTTACACCTTTCGGATTATCAACAGCAACATAGACAACAATTTCCGGATCATCTGCTGGAGCAAAACCGATAAAAGATACTATATAATTATTCTCTAAATATTTACCATCTTTCACCTTTTGGGCCGTACCTGTTTTTCCACCTACACGATACCCATCAATGAAAGCACCTTTACCAGATCCCTTCGCTACAACATTCTCTAATGCATACCGAACTTTTTCTGAAGTTTCCTTGGAAATAACTTTTCTTTTTTCCACAGGTGTCTTTTTACTTACAACTTGATTATTTTTCGGATCAATAAATTCCTTAGCTATATACGGTTGATACAATGTCCCACCATTTACAGCCGCTGCTACTGCTGCTACTTGTTGAATTGGTGTTACAGAAACTCCTTGACCAAATGAAGTAGTTGCTTGCTCGACCGGACCAACTTTATCTAAATTAAATAAAATCCCACTACCTTCACCTTGCAAATCAATTCCCGTTTTCTGTCCAAAGCCGAAATTACGAATGTATTTAAACAATCGGTCTTTGCCAAGACGATCACCAAGTTCAATAAATCCTGGGTTACAAGAGTTTTGAACTACTTCTAAAAACGTTTGGCTACCATGGCCTCCTGCTTTCCAGCATTTCAATCTAGCTCCACCCACTTCAGCTGCTCCATCATCATAAAACGTATCTTTCTCTAAGTCTACTAGATTTTCATTTAAGGCTGCTGCTAACGTAATGATCTTAAATGTTGAACCAGGCTCATACGTACTCCATACTGGTAAATTTCTATTATACACTTCTGGAGAAACACTTTGAAAATCTGCTGGATCAAAGCTCGGCCGACTCGACATACCTAAAATTTCACCATTTTTTGGATTCATTGCAATCGCAATCATACCATCTGGGTTATAAGTCGACTCTGCAATATTCATTTCTCTTTCCATAATTCTATTAATACGTGCATCAATTGTTAAACCTAAATTCAAACCAGCTTCTGGTTTTTTGAAATCATCGCCAACATTAGGCATCCTTTGTCCTTTTGCATCTGCAAAGAAACGCACATGACCTTCATCACCATTTAGCTCTTTATCATAATATTTTTCTAGTCCCATAAGACCTTGGTTATCACTACCTGCAAACCCTAATACATGTGATAAAAAGTTTCCAAATGGATAGTACCGGATAGAGTCTTCTGCGATATAAACACCTTTCAAACTTAATCCTCGTACCTCTTTCGCTTTATCATGTGATATTTTCCTTCCGCCTTTATCTAACCTTACAATTGATTCTTTTTTCGTAATCCTCTTATAAATCTCATCTTTTTCCACACCTAATACTGCAGCTAACTTCTCTGCAGTCTCTGCTGGTTTTTCAATTTGCCTCGGTACAACAAAGACAGTTGGAGCACTTTTATTCGTAGCAAGTTCCACACCATTTCGGTCTAAAATTTTCCCACGTTCAGGTTCAAAAGTAATATTACGACTCCATGAATCTTTCGCACGATCCGTTAACATATTGCCAAGAAAAAATTGCACATATCCAAGACGAATATCGATGATAGTGAAAATAAGTATACCTGATATGAGTATAAAAATAAGTCGTTTTCTAACCGTTACATTTGATACACGCATATTGGAACAAGCCTCCCTTACGCCTAGCTTGTTCCAATATATGCTTGTACTTATTTAATTAGAACTTCTTCTCTTTTACTATTACGGTTTTTCTGCTTCTTGTTGTGGTTCAAGTGGCGGTACAAGTGTTACACCTAACTCTGTACCAGGTTGCAACAATGTTCCTTCTGCCACACTTTGTTCAGTTACGTATCCGGTACCAGTAGGTTTTAGGTTAAGCTTTAATGTTTTCGCTAAATTCATAACATCACGCAGTGCCCAGCCCTGTATATTTGGCATTGTAGGTTTATCTCCTACTAAGAAGACTCGGTCACCCTTCAATGTTTGTTCAGTCGCTTTCGGTACTTGTTGCTGTACTTTCCCTTCACCTAATACGATTGGACGAAGTTTTGCTTTATCAATAGCTTTTTTCGCTTCTTCCATCGTTTTTCCGGTTACATCTGGAACAGCTGTTTGCTGCTCTTTCACATATTTCTTCGGATCTTTCACTTCATTAGGCTTAATCTTTAAATACTCTAAACTATTCTTCGTTACATATTTAAAAATATCAGCTAAAGGTTGTGCGCCACTCTCATCATCTTTCAATTTCGGTTGTTTAACAGCTACATATACAACAAGTTGCGGATCATCCATAGGTGCCATACCTAAGAACGAGAATATATAATTCTCTCTTCCTGTCATATAGCCACCTTTTCCATCCGGAATTTGCGCTGTTCCTGTTTTACCACCAACTGAATAACCATCGACTTTATAAGCCGTTCCTGTTCCTTTCGGCGATGTAACAACACGTTCTAATAACTGTCTTACTTGCGCTGCTGTTTCTTTTGTAACAGGTTTTCCCACTTCTTCTGGCTTATGTTCTAATTTTACTTCGCCTGTTATTGGATTTACAATTTTATCAACTGTATAAGGTTTCATCATTTTCCCATCATTTGCAATAGCAGTTGCAGCTTGTACAAGCTGAATTGGTGTTACAGTAGAACCTTGTCCAAAAGCTGTTGTTACTTGCTGTATTTGCTGATCGAATACAATTGTATTTGAACCTTCACCAGGTAAATCAATATTCGTTTTTTCATCTAATCCAAAACTATGAATATATTTTCGGAATCGTTCTGGGCCAAGTTTTTGGTCCCCTAAAATTGCAAACGCTACGTTGGAAGAGCGCTCTACCCCTTCATCGAATGTGATAGATCCCCATCCAGCGCCGCCGTTATGATCTTTTATTTTTCGGTTTCCGACTTGATATGTACCAGACTGATAATAATCTTGCCCTTTATACACACCTTCATTAATAGCTGCCGCTAGCGTGAAAATTTTCATTGTTGATCCAGGTTCAAATGCATTTGCAATTGCGTCATTGAAAAAATATTTAATTTGACGACTATTTGGATCATAACTAGGTTTACTAGACATTCCTAATATTTTCCCTGTTTTTGGATCCGCAACAATTCCTATTAAGCTTTCTGGTTCATAATGCTTACTCGCAACTTTCATCGCATCTTCTAAATAACTTTGAATACGTTGATCTATCGTTAAATACGCGTTATCACCGTTTTTAGGTGCCTCTACATTCACTTTCCCGCCGTCAAGAGACACACCTTTACGATCGCCCGTATAAGCTACTTTTCCGTTAGAAGCACTTAAATACTTATCTAAACTTTTTTCTAAACCAAATTGTCCTACCGAAGTTCCCTCATCATTCGGTTTAGCATGACCAATAACATAAGATGCAAAATCACCATTCGGATACACTCTTGCATTTTCAGTAATAAAGGATATGCCTGGCAATTTCAATGCTTCTATTTGTTCCTTCTGTTCTTTCGTCAAATCTTTACCTAGCGTTCCAAATTCGACTTGGCTTCTATCTTTTTTATTTAAAGTAGCTAAAATCTTATCTGCATCTTTTCCGAGCACTTCCGCAATTTTCTTTGCCGTATCCTCTTTATTCTCAACCTGATTCGCACCTTTTAATTCCGCTACAAGTTTATACGAGTTTGCGTCTTGCGCTAACACATGACCATTTTGGTCATAAATCGTTCCTCGATTTGCTTCGAGAACTCCTGTTTTACTATGTTTTTGCTGAGCGAGTTTGTCCAAATCCTGATTATGCACTGTTCCTGTTGCTTGTATGTAAAAAAATCGGCCTAATAATAGCAAAAAGAGCAGGAGGAATAAAATCATAAAATACCCTGCTCCCTTATTGGTATGAAATTTAGTCATATTTCTCTTCATTTTCCCTTCACACCTATTGCCTTATTTTAGGCCCTTCACATTATTCGCATTAATTTCTAGCCCGTGTTTTTTTGCAACTTCAGCGATTCGTTCATAGCGACTTAACTTCTCTACTTCAGCCTGTAATTCTTGATTTTCTTTTTGCTGCTGTACAATTTTTTGTTCTATCGTCGCTGCTTCTACATTAACTTGATAAAGGCCTGCTTTATTTCCAATAAACGCTACACAGGCATACAATAAAAAGCCAATAAATGCTACATACAACAGTTTTTCGATTCTTGTAATCTTCGCTTTAGCTTTTGGCTGAACCTTATGCTGTGGGGGCGTTTGAATCTGTACCTCTTCTTGCGCTTGTTGTTTGTACTTTACAGCTAAGTTACTCATACCTCTCTCCCCTTTTTATCGTTTTTCAGCGATTCTCAATTTCGCAGAACGCGCTCGATTATTTTCTTCTAACTCTATATCAGAAGGTAAAATCGGTTTTCTTGTAATAAGCTTTAATTTCGGCTTAAATTCATCAGGAATAATTGGTAATCCTGGTGGCAATTGTGGCGTTGTACTATTTCGCTTAAACGTCGTTTTACAAATACGGTCTTCTAAAGAATGGAATGTGATAACACTAACCCTTCCACCTGGCTTGACCATCTCAATTGCAGATTCCAACGCTTCTTCAAATACTTTCAATTCATCATTTACAGCAATACGGATCGCTTGGAACACTCGCTTCGCAGGATGTCCACCCGTTCTACGAGCAGGAGCTGGAATACCCTCTTTAATTAGTTCTACTAATTCTCCTGTCGTTTCAATAGCTTTATTCTCACGATACGCTTCAATTTTCCTTGCTATTTGTTTTGAAAATTTCTCTTCACCATACTGGAAGAAAATTCTTACAAGTTGTTCATATGACCAGCTATTTACAACATCATATGCTGTTAATGGGGCATCTTGATCCATTCGCATATCTAACGGTGCATCATGATGATAACTAAAGCCACGCTCTGGTGTATCTAATTGCGGGGATGAAACACCTAAATCAAATAAAATACCGTCTACTTCTGTTATGCCTAATTCCTGTAGTTTTTCAGATAAATAACGGAAATTGCTTTTTACTGTTATGAACTGCTCACCGTATGAAGAGAATTTTTCTTTCGCATTTTGAATCGCTATCTCATCTTGATCAAACGCGATTAACTTTCCGCCTTCAGTTAATTGGGACAATAAATAAGAACTATGTCCTCCTCCCCCCAGTGTACAATCTACATATGTACCACCTGGCTTTATATCTAAGCCGTCTACTGTTTCCTTTAAAAGCACTGTTACGTGTTTAAACATTGTTGCACCTACTCTTTTTCCAATTAATTATGTTGAATGCATCTCCTCCCCTAAACGTACATTTCACGATTAGAGAACGAAATACTATGAAAGAACGACTCATTTAACTTGCCTACAAAGGCAACATACTATACAAATCGCTAATTTCTTTTATTATATACTAAATTTTATCATCTTTTGCGGGAATTTAAATAAAAAACTGTCGAAAAAGATAATAATACGTTTACATTTTGTGCTATTTTGTCATATATTTAAGTATCCTGCATAATTACGATATCTACAGTTTTTAAATTAATAATTCAGAAAAATTTCACTTCACAGTAAATTCAACAGAACAAAAATAAAATCCTGCTCCTAAGAGCAAGATTCTATAGTTTTATAACATGATGTTTTCCGTCCCAAGAAAACGTGTTTTCCATTACACGATCAACAAAATCCAAACCGAATTGATTTAAATAGTAACATACATTCCACACACGCTCTTGCGGCGCCCCTAATGGACGAAGTGCAAATTGTATGCGCCGGAATTTATTTAGCTGCACTTCATGTTTTTTCTCAACATTTCTTTTCAACATTCTTTCCAACAGTTCAATTTGTTCATTAATTTTGAATTCATTTTTCCCCGCAAACGCACTTAATCCAGGATCTATTTTCTTCACAAACTGTTGTAATGACGTATGGATATCAATTATTTCTTTTTTCGCCTCTACAAATCGATCATCTATCGATTCCTCTATTTGATTAGATAACCAGTTTTCACGCAGCGTATCTACTTTATTTAAAAACGGGTCACTCTCTTGCAATTGTAAATCGTGTACATCTGTCGCTATATCCCTCTCTATATAAGTGATTGTAATACGCGGAACGACAGGTGGCATTCGGAAACCGATAGTATGGAAGACTTGTTGTAATTCACTCCAGTAAGCTAATTCCCCTGGCCCTCCAATAAACGCCAGTGTAGGAAATAGATACTCTTGCATAAGAGGGCGCGTCACAACATTATTACTAAATCGTTCCGGGCTTCTCTCCATCTCTTCCATCAATTCCTCATACGAAAAGGAATACGCACCATCCTTCCCAACAAACTTCCCTTGATCATCTTCAAGTAATACTCGCTCATTATCAATTTCCATGAATATATGCACTGCATTATACTTTGTTTCAATAATCGGTTTATATCCTAATTCTTTAATTATTTCCTGTTGGTTATGAAGTCCCTCTTGCACTTCTTTATACTTACCTATAATTTGTTTGAAAAACGGCACTTCTAATTTTCTTAATTCAGGATGATGCGAATCGACAAGAATTAAACCAGAATTCACGAACATTTTCATAATAAGATGGCCAAAGAAATCTACATACGTATTCGATTTCCCCAAAGAATCATCAATAAATTGCAGTACATCCTTTGTAAAATTCGTTTCAGGGTATGTTTTGAAAATTTCTTCAATCCACTGTCTACAGTCTTCCAAAGAAAGCTCAGACTCTGAAGCACTCGCCTTTTTCGGATTACGATCATGAAAAATAGTCTTTTTTATTTTTTTATTCTTCGTTACAAAAGTATGATTAATTTCATCCATATCATGATCTTCACCAGCAATCCAGAAAACAGGAACAACTTTAACACCTAAACTTTCTTCCTTTTCCCTCGCAAGCTGTAAAACTGAAATGATTTTATGAATCGTATAAAGTGGTCCAGTTAATAACCCAGCTTGTTGTCCAGCTATAACAACATATGTATTTTCATCTCCAAGCGCTTTTACATTTTGAATCGTAGCTTCTCCCGCTTGTAATTTTGTATTATATTCTAATAAATGCGCTACTAAATCTTGGCGGAAAAACTCCCTCTCACGCAAATCATGTACACGCTGTTTAAAAGCATCTTCTGTTAACATATAGTCAAAACACGACTGTATCTCTTTTTTACCGTTCATATAGTCCGCTACAACACCTTGTTGCGGAACAGAGATTTCTTTTATCTCCATATAATTCTTCCTTTCGTATCCTGTTCTCTCACCAATCCACATTGTAGTCAATGTTGCACGTAAAAGCAAAGAATTACACTTATTCTTTTACTTCTAATCCTTTTATTGCATCGAACAAAAATTGAAGTGTCGGAACGGATCGTTGCTGTTTCTTAGCTTCCTCTAATACATATCCAACAATCGCACCAATTTCCGTTTGTCTATTCGCCCTTACATCTGCCAGCATAGATGATGTATTATGAGACGTTCTTTCGCATACGCGGCGTACCATTTCCCATACCGTTTCTTTTTCTTCTTTAACGAGAAAAACGACTTCCTGAAATACTTGCTCCATCAATCGATAAAAAAACGGGTTCGTAATCAACTCTCCGTTCTGGACTTGTAATAATGCTGTCAATGGATTGATACATACATTGACTACTAATTTTTTGTGCATGACATCCTTCCAATCATCTTCTATTTGAATCGGAAAATGAGGAAAAGGAAAGCAATTTAATATTTTTTCAAAATGTATAGACTGGCCGTGCACGATTCCAAACTTCGTTACACCTATCCCCGTATGATAAACAGTATGCCTTTCTTCTTTTTTCGCACCATGCTCTACAATCCCAACTGCAATATTTTCATTCCCAATTTTCTGCATAGCATGAAGATGCGACATTCCGTTTTGCAAAAAGATTAATGAGGATTCCCCTCGTACAAAAGGCAGTATGTCAGTTATATGATATTGCTTAACAGCAATAAATATATAGTCTAGCTTCTGGTCTAGCATACTTTCTATTGGCAAAACAGGTGGAAATACCGTTTCGCGTTTTCTCTCCCTCATACAAGTTACACCCGTTATATTCAATTCATCAGCCTGTTTAGCTGTCCTTGTAAACAACGTAACATCTTGATTACTTTTTTGTAAATAAAATGCGTATAACAGACCGATAGCTCCTGGTCCCACAACTCCGATTTTCATTTTCACTCAAGGAACTCATATAAATACGATACACAAGTCCCTTTTCCCTCCCCTTTTTATCCCGCAAACACCTGATTGGTACGGAATCATAATTAACTACAGGTGAACAAATCCCACCGATTACAGTTTCACTTTATCTTTCTCAATTCCATGAATACAGTTTACAATTTCATTTCTCTTTGACAAACAAATGCAACCTCTTCTTTCAATATGTATATACTACCTATTAATATGCTTCTACTCTTAGTTTAGCAAATCCTCAAAAAAATAATAAAAGAAATATACTATCATCTTCATAAAATTAAAAAAATGAGTTATAATATTATTATAAATATTTTTACTTTTCTGCATTCAACGAGACAAGAAAAGGATGTGATGTTATGGGATTCCCAAAAGTTGAGCGTTTGCTCATCAATTATAAAACATTAGACGAATTTAAAAAATTTAAAGGTTGCGGAGCTCAAGAACTATCCATGTTAGAAGAATTACAGGCAAACATTATTGAAAACGATAGTGAATCTCCATTTTACGGTATTTATTATGGCGGATCATTAATTGCACGTATGAGTCTATATATGAAAAGAAACGGCGGGGAACCATTCGAAATTACAGGTACTTACCTAGAACTCTATAAACTTGAAGTGTTACCAACTTTCCAAAAACAAGGATTCGGAGAAATGCTTGTAAATTATGCGAAGGGGCTACAGTTCCCAATTAAAACGATCGCACGTATCCATTCAGCTGGTTTTTGGGATAAATTAAATTTCCAGCCTGTATCAGTACCTGATGGTGATTTTTATGTTTGGAACCCAGAAACAAATTTGAATACGGTTACAAATGAAGAGTCTGCATAAGAAATAAAAAAAAACAGCTACATAGCAGCTGTTTTTTTATTTCTTTAACTTTTCTAATTTCCCATTCGAACGAGCGCTATTTCTTTCTGCTACCATTACACTTCTTTTTTGATCGATATAATCAAGCAATGTTCTATATTCTTCCTCATATACTGATAATCGCTCCAAAAGACTCTCTCTCTCTGTTTGTAACGATTCAATTTGCTGTTGCAACACCATTAAGGAGTTTTCATCTTTATAATTTTGCAAGAAATCAATAACATCATTCAACGTAATTGACGTGGGCTCTAATACCTTCGTCTCTTTCACTTCATAATTTTCTACTTTACGTAGTTGCTTTGCTTCTTCGATACGTTCTTTGTATTGCTTTCTAACGTAAGAATTCCATCTAAAGCCACATGCTGCTGGTGTACGAGATAAATGTCTTCCCACTTCTTTAAAGGCAGATAATTGCGTTCCACCTTCTTGAATATGCCGGAGTACTACTTCTGCCAGAAGCAAATCTTCATCATCAGTCCAAGCATCTTGTCTTGTTGTCGCCATTTCTCTAGTCCTCCCTATGCATTTTTTATTAAACATATGCAGTTACTAGAAAAGATAGAATACAACAAATGAAGAATAAGACAAAAAAAAAAATAAACGCAGAAGATATCTTCTACGTTTATTTCCCGCAATTACTTGCTGATTACTTCTTTACCTTTGTAAGTACCGCATGCTTTACATACACGGTGAGCTAATTTCGCTTCACCACAGCTTGGGCACTCTACCATACCAGGTACTGATAATTTGAAATGCGTACGACGCTTTCTTTTTACTGTTTTAGAAGTTCTTCTAAAAGGTACAGCCATTCTTCCCACCTCCTTAAAAGAAATAGTTATTTTCATATGAAGGCCTAAACCAGTCTTCCGATTATTTGTCAAAAAACTTTGCAAGTCCTGCTAATCGTGGATCAACAGTCTTTTCTTTGTTTTCTTCCGAAATCACTTGCCAGTCTTGACCTTGCATCGGTGCTCCACCAGAAACATCATCACTGAAAATTTGCATTGGAATCTCCAAAAGTATATTTTCCTTGATTACGGGCAGTAAGTCAAGTACTTCTCCTTCTAAACAATGAATTTCAGCTTCAGTTTCAAATTCTTCTTGTGAAGTTTGGAACACCTCAGTTGTTTTAATGTCAAATGGTAATGTCACATCTACTAAAGAGCGAGAACATGGTAAAACCATGCTTCCAGTTATATGTAGATGGAACGTAAACTTACCGGAGCCAAAATCAACTCTTCCTGTTACATGAACAGGATTAATTTCACGAATATCTTTCTCGACCTCTTGTAGCTCACTTACATCTACCATCTCATCCAATGTCAATCCTTTATTTCTCAATTTATTCAATTGATGGATGGACCATTTCATATCCTATCACCTCAAGGCAACAAACAAAATTATAGCTAGCCATTTTATATTTGTCAATGTTTTTTCTTTACACTATAATGAAGTCATCATAGTAAATATTATATAGAGTATCACGTTTTTCAAAAAGATGCTACATCGAAAGGAGAGATTACCATAAAAGCCAGTGGTATTGTTGTTGAATATAACCCTTTTCATAACGGTCATGATTATCATGTGCAACAAACAAAAAAGTTAACACACTCTGATATTACAATCGCCGTTATGAGTGGCCCTTTTTTACAGCGTGGTGAGCCCGCACTCCTATCCAAATGGTATCGCACCAAAATGGCCTTATCATGCGGCGTAGACCTTGTTGTAGAGCTTCCGTATGCCTTTTCAACACAAAAGGCTGAAACCTTTGCAAATGGCGCTATTTCCATTTTAAACGCCCTACACGTTTCTGAAATTTGTTTTGGTAGCGAAGATGGACAAATCGAAAATTTTTATAACACCATTTCTGTGCAAAAAAAGGAAGAAGAGACTTTCAATCGTCTTGTAAAGCAATTCATGAATGCAGGTAATAGTTACGCAAAAGCTACATCTGAAGCTTTCCTACACATTTTATCTTCTGAAAAAAACATAGACATGTCACAACCGAATAACATATTAGGATTCCAATACATGAAATCAATTTGCTTACAAAATAGTTCTATGCAAGCACAAACGATAAAAAGATTCGCATCTCATTATCATGATGAAACATTTAGCGATCAACATATTGCAAGCGCAACTAGTATTCGCAAACAACTTTTTAGCGACAATAGTTCTTTTACAGAAATTGAGCCTTTTATCCCAAAAGCGACCGCTTCTCTTTTAGCCAGTTACAAACAAAACTACGGGATTTTACATAATTGGGAACAGTACTTTTCATTTTTTAAATACAAACTCATGACGATGTCTTCAGAGGACTTACGACATATATATGAAATAGAGGAAGGTTTAGAGCATCGTATTTTATCAAAAATACAAACCAGTTCCTCCTTCCATTCATTCATGGAAGCATTAAAAACGAAGCGTTATACATGGACTAGATTACAAAGAGCTTGTACACACATTTTAACAAATACAACAAAAGAAGAAATACATAGAGCAAATATAGAGCAGCATGCACCGTACATTCGTCTACTAGGCATGTCACAAAAAGGACAAACTTACCTTTCAAAAAACAAGAAAAAAATAGAACTTCCCATCCTTACCCATACAAAAACATTTGATCATCCTACTTTACGTATAGAGCGAAAAGCCAATTCTGTATATTACTCCATCATGCAAGAACCATTACGAACACAACTACTAAAACAAGATGCAACACACCATCCAATTCGTTATGATGAAACAACTGCAAAATTTCTATAAAAAAACCTCTCTTTTTCAGAGAGGTTTATTTTTTCTCGCCCATTTTTTCCAAATACATTAATGCATCATCCAGCGTATCCACTGGCACAACTTTCATTTTTGTTTTAATATCTTTCGCAGCCTCAAGTGCATCTTTGTAATTCGATTTCTCCGCATCTTTTTCATTTGGCGCAAAGAACACTTCAGCACCAGCATCACTTGCAGCTACCACTTTTTGCTGAATACCACCAATCGGGCCAATTTCTCCCTTTTCATTAATCGTC
>NZ_JAKUFT010000012.1:0-95067 GCF_022663605.1 Bacillus cereus group sp. BfR-BA-01379 | reverse complement strand
GTAAAAGATTTAAATTTAGAAGAAGAAATGGTATATAACGAAACGGGTATTTCTTACATATATTCTGATAATACATTACATCCAATTCCTTCTGACACTATATTTGGGATACCGATGAGTGTCGAGTCATTGTTCAGCAGTACGCTAGTATCAACGAAAGGGAAAATTGTTGCTTTAAAAGATTTCATAACAAAAAATAAAGAGTTTACAAAAGATACTTCACTTGCTGTATTTTTAGAAAGCTTTTTAGGGAAAGAATTAGTGGAAAGACAAATTGCCCCAGTGCTTTCAGGTGTATATTCCGGTAAATTGAATGAACTTACTATGGCATCGACATTACCGTATTTACTGGATTATAAAAATAAATATGGAAGTATTATTAAAGGTTTTGAAGAGAATAAAAAACAGTTTCAATCAGCCGGAAACAAAAAGTTCGTATCATTTAAAGGTGGACTATCTACGGTTATTGATCGTTTAGAAGAAGTGCTGACTGAGACTGTTGTTAAGAAAGGTGCTGTAACGACAGCTGTAAGGAAACAAGGTGATCGCTATGAAATCGCCTTTGCGAATCATGAATCCATCCAAGCTGATTATGTTGTTGTAGCAGCTCCGCATAATATTGCAGAAACTTTATTACAGTCTAATGAGTTAAACGAGCAGTTTCATACATTTAAAAACTCATCTCTTATAAGTATTTACTTAGGGTTTGACATACTAGATGAACAATTACCGGCGGACGGCACAGGATTTATCGTAACGGAAAATAGTGATTTACATTGTGATGCTTGTACATGGACAAGCCGGAAGTGGAAACATACATCTGGAAAACAAAAGCTATTAGTAAGAATGTTTTATAAGAGTACCAATCCAGTATATGAAACGATTCAAAATTATAGTGAAGAAGAATTAGTACGAGTCGCTTTATATGATATTGAAAAGAGTCTCGGAATTAAAGGTGAACCAGAAGTAGTTGAAGTTACAAATTGGAAAGATTTAATGCCGAAATATCATTTAGAACATAATCAAGCGATTGAAACATTACAAGAAAAGATGTTGAATCTTTATCCTAATGTATACTTAGCTGGTGCTTCATATTACGGTGTCGGAATTGGTGCGTGTATTGGAAATGGAAAGAACACTGCAAATGAAATAATGGCAACATTGCATGAAACGTCAAATTAATAATACATATATAAATAAAATGTCCCTCCGTTATGCTGGAGGGACATTTTATTTATTTCACTTGAATTGAGATCTTTTTATTTGTTGTATTATTCTCAGTAATTGTTAAGGTTATGTTCCCGGATTCTTTAAATGAATATGATGAGAGTTGATAGAGTTCTTTTATATTATGTTGCTCTTTTAAATTATTGGCAGGAATTAATGTAATGTTCGGTTTCCATGTTTCCTGTTTACCGGAAGGATAGTTTACTATTATTTTTGGATTATTTAATTGCATTGGTTTCCAAGAGGCAAAATATAGTTCAACTTCTGTATCTTTTTTTAGTAATTCTTCTGAGAAATATCCAACTTCTCCAACATTCCC
Organism: Bacillus cereus group sp. BfR-BA-01379; assembly: GCF_022663605.1. Classification (NCBI taxonomy): domain Bacteria; kingdom Bacillati; phylum Bacillota; class Bacilli; order Caryophanales; family Bacillaceae; genus Bacillus; species Bacillus cereus group sp. BfR-BA-01379. Next base: position 93,521 of record NZ_JAKUFT010000012.1, on the reverse strand, counting down.
GAAAATAGTAAAGTTTTGATTTTGTAGTGTGATATCTAAATGTTTAGGTTGATATGTTGCTGCGTGATAGATTCCGTATGAAAGAGAAAGAGTGGCTGCAATTAAAATGCCGATTGAAAAAGTTTTAAAGCTATTGCCTTTAAAACTAGTCATCATAAATGAGTTTGGAGCGAACTTTTTTGCGAATAAAAAAATGAGTAATATGAGTAAGAGGGACAAGCCGATGAATATATACATAGAACATTTACACCTCCACAATAAAATATGAAATTAACTATATTTTACCATAAATGTATGGGGAAGGGTGTTGTTTTAGAAGGGAAAAGTGATTACGGAATTGAAACTATAAGATATATTATTACGAGCGGAGTGATGGAAATGAAAATGATACAATTAATTTTAAAACTAGAGAATAAAGAGATGATCATAGTACTTTGATCATCTCTTTATTTTTCTATTCACGCAAAAGTAAGAAGGGTTACTCGTAGTTCGTATGGAATTAAGAGGATAAGCTTCTCTAGAAATATTTGATTAATGGGACATTGAGGACTTTCCTAATTATAAATACTTTTTCTGCTATAATGAATGTGTAGAAAGAAAGGAGTGATCCTGTGGCATTTCCTATATTAGAAACAGAACGTTTACGTTTAGTTGAAATAGAACAATCTTATTGTCAAAAAATATATGAAATTTTTTCATTGGATGAAGTAACATGTTATTACGGGATGAATTCTTTTACAGAGTTTGGACAAGCTTCACGAATGATTGAATCTTTTTCAAAAAATTACTTCGAGAAAAAGGCAATACGATGGGGGATTGTATTAAAAGAAACAAATACTTTAGTAGGTACAATAGGATTAAATAATTTACAGCTATGGAGTAAACGATCTGAAATTGGATATGACTTACATCCTCGTTATTGGGGGAAGGGTTATGCGTCAGAAGCGGCACAAGAAATTATTCATTATGGATTTCAAGATTTAGGTTTATTTAGAATTGGAGCTATTACATATCCTGAAAATGTTACTTCTTGTAAAATGTTATCTAAAATAGGCTTTCATAAGGAAGGGTTATTACGTGGATACATTCATCAAGGAAATAAGCAACATGATGCACTATTGTATTCTATAGTTCGAACGGATGTAGAGAATACAAATTTATAATAAAAAACCCCTCTTATAAAGAGGGGTTAAGTAAAAATTAACCTAATTTAGGTAATAAACGTTCTCCGCTTTTCATGCTACTTTTACATAAAGGGCATTTAGGCTCTTCTTCAAATGAAAAGTTCTTTCTCATCCATCCTAAACAATCATCTGCTTCACATTCCCAAACAGGTGTTTGTTCTGGTGGTACTTCTGCTACATCGTTCTTTCGATTGCGATACATATAACCACTCCTTTTATGTAAAAAATTTTAGTTATATATTAAAAAGGTTGTTAACCGAGCTGGTAACAACCTTTTTATTGTTTGAATTATAGCTTTACAACGTTTTTAGCTTGAGGTCCACGGTTACCGTCTTCAACTTCGAAGCTAACTTCTTGACCTTCGTCAAGAGATTTGAAGCCGTCGCCAGTGATAGCTGAGAAGTGAACGAATACGTCGTTACCGCCTTCAACTTCGATGAAACCGAAACCTTTTTCGCTGTTAAACCATTTTACTTTACCTGTTAATGTCATGGTAATGCCTCCTAAAATTTAAAAAGATTACAATATGATCGGCCTTATTTGAATGAAAAATAAAAGTTCACATATTATCAAAAACCCATAAGGAGTACAAAATGTTCCAGATTGATACTTGATAATATGCAAAGAAAATATAGTGTTAAATTGACCTTAATTACTATCTTACAACAAATGGTGGGAAATAGCAAGTGCTGGTAATACCAGTGAATAATCTTGGTGATAATAGTAAAACGCACAAAGTCATCTCTTTTATTTATATATTATTCCAAATTGGGGTTTATGCTAAACATTGAACATTTTTATTGGAAATTTGTGTTAGGAAAACGATATATAGTATAAGAATAGTGTTGATGTATTTGTTAAGGAGGCGAGAATATTGCAATTTAAAATAATTGAAGCAGCCAAAGAAGGAAGAAAAAAAGTTCATCCAATATTCGCTGTTATACTTGCAATTGTATTTTTAACTTTAGGTGAATTGTTCATGTTATTTATGTTGTTTTTACCGAAAGCAGAAACACTTTTAATGAAGGCAATTTATAGCGATATTGAGATGGTATTGACGTTTGGCGGTGCTATATTTTTTGTTTTTTTATGGATTAGATTTGTAGAAAAAAGATCAATTGCATCTATTGGCTTTTGGAGAAATCAATGGATAAGAAAATATTTGAAAGGTGCATTAATAGGTTTTGTCTTCATTTCAATACCAGTCATGCTACTTTTATTAACAGGAAATGTACAACTACAAATGCAACAAATTACACCAACCGCTATATTTGGAATTGTGGGGTCTTTAGTTGCTTTTTTAATACAAGGTGCAACAGAAGAAATCGTTGTTCGAGGTTGGTTATTTCCAGTCCTTTCTATTAGAAGCCGTATTTGGATTGGGATTTTTGTAACTTCTTTTTTATTTGGTTTTCTTCATTTACTAAATCCAGGTATTACAATTCTTTCAATTTCGAATATAATATTAGTTGGTGTATTTGCAGCTTTTTATGTTTTGAAGGACAGTAGTCTTTGGGGGATATGCGCGTGGCATTCGTTGTGGAATTGGGCACAGTTTAATATTTATGGTTTTGCAGTAAGTGGAATGACGATGTATTCTACACCACTTTTTAAACCTGTAACAAGCGGATCGGAATTCCTTCATGGAGGGTCGTTCGGAATTGAGGGGAGTATCATAACAACAATCATGCTTTCCATCGCTTCAATTGTTTTAGGGAGACAGTTATGGGGGAAAAAAGCGAAGCAAAGAGATGTAAGTTAATGAAAGTGGGAGAAACAATGGGGATTATAGCGTTTGAGGGAGCGAGCGCGGTTGGTAAAAGCAGCACGTGTCGTGAGTTAGAAAGAAATCATGGTGCTTATATTATACCTGAAGTGAATTTTTTATTTGAAAGACCAAAAAATGAGCATACAACCTGGTATTTTGAAAAACAAGTAGAGCGCTGGAAAATAGCTGTGCAGAAGTCAAAGCAGTATGAATTAGTAATACTTGATGGTGATATTTATCAGCCACTTAGTTATAATTGGTGTTTCCATTTTGATGTATTTAATCAGCCGTTATCTTTAATAGAAAACTTTTATAAAGAAAAGCTGATACATAGGGAAATTGGTTTTCCTGATCAATATTTTTATTTATATACGAATGATGAAGAACTTAGAAAACGGAAAGAATCTGACGAGACAAAAAGAAGAAGGAACTTTGAAAAACATTTACAAATATCAAAATCGTTTCAACGTTATTATGAAAATTTAAATGCGGTTACAGACGGGTATTGCAAAATGGTTGATGCGAAAAGTGTAAAATCGAATAAATTAACAATTGTGAAAACTTTAAACAATTTAAATGTGTCTGAAGAGAGCCGTTTTGATATTTCGAGGTTAGATGCGGTTACGAAGTGGTTAAAAGAACAACGTGCATAAAAACAACGAGTGCCTTATAAGGTGCTCGTTGTTTTTTTATGTATTATAAATTGATTTTAAAATTTGTAAGTTTGCTTCTTCATTTTTCTTAATGGCATTTGTGTATTTAGCTAGAAAGAGTTGAGAAGGATAAACCAGTAGTTCACCGCAAATATCAATACCATAGACATTTTTATCTCTAATAAGAGCGTGAATATATTTTAAAAGTGTAGAGAGTTTCATATGTCCTTGATCCCAATTTGTAATAGTTACTTTTGAATCTAAAAAATCTTTATCAACGCTTACATATATAGTGTTTGTATGAATATGCGAAAGTATTGTATGAGTAGATACTTCGTTTGACGTATCTATAGGGAACACCTCTACGCATGAATAATCATTAAAATGTATTGTTAAAGAAGAAGGTCCAATAATAATTACTTTCTTTAATTTGGGGTTATTTTGAAGAGCGAATGATACCCATGACCCGCAAGAAATAGGAGTATGTTCATTTGCTTCTTTTAAGTTCATGTCAGTGTGATGATCAAATAAAATAAGGGTAAATGGCTCAGCTATTTCTTTTAGTAGTAAATAAGATACAAAATGATAATTTCCAGAACTGATAAAAGTGATTCCTTTTTGCTTTCTACGATATAACTCTCGTTGTATTCGCATTAAAGAAGGAGTCTCGCAATACAGATTTGAGTGCTCTAAATGACTAAAATCAATATCTTCATGTGAATAAGAATGAAGTTTATTTTGTAATGAATATGTATCATCAAAGTTTAAAAAAGTTAAACCACTATACAATAAACTCATATTTATTCATCTCCTTTATATGTACGCTAGCATATATTTTTATAAATTTAAAATGAAATGCTTAGAGGTAGATTTGTATTAAAAAAAGATGAGGTATTTTAACAGAATAATCTTTCAATTAGTGTTGGAAAGAAATATAATATAAGGAAATATATATGTGTTTCAGGAAATAGAAAATACGAAATGGGATATGCGGGAGGAAACAAGCAAGATGAAAACACTATTTAAAATAATAGGTATAATAGCTGGTATGGCGGTAATTGGAGTAGGTGTAACATATGGTATGCTGTATTATCTGAATAATAGTAAACCAGCTGCGAAAAAGGCATCACCAGCTGCTCCAGCAGCAGAGGTACTAGCTGATAGTAATGTAAAAGCTGAAGATGCAAAGCTTTTAGAAAATGGCAATCATTCATTACCAAATAGCGGCTTTAATAAAAATTTCAAGTGGACAGATGAGAACATACAGACAGCTTTACATGAAATGGCACATCAAAAAACGAAAGCTGATCAAAAGTGGGGTTATATTTTTATCACACAAGAACGTATTGAAAGTTTACTTGATATTGTAAAGAGTAATGATCTAGTACAAGGAAATACATATGCAGACATTTTAGAGAGATGGAAACAAGGGAAATATGAAAAGATGGACGCGGATCACAATAAGATTTGGAAATTACAAAGCGGGAATTTAGGCGAAGGGAAAGGAGTACTGTCAGAAGCGGAACAAAAAGAATTAATCAATCAATTGTTTATGCAAAAAGGTACGTATTCAGGCAGTAAATTAATTGCAGGTGGGGGACAGAATAATAAATAAGATAATATTGGAGGAGAGTAATTGCTTTTTAGGCAATTACTCTTTTTTTGTGCACTTTTTAGTTTTCTCTAGTAAGGAAAGAAACGATTGTAAAACGGGTGAAATCCATCTAGATTTATGATAGATTACATGGCTTTGAATAACTGCTGGCGTTTCGATGGGCTGAAAACAGAGTTGCTCTTTTTCACAACTTTCTTGTACAACGATGTAAGGAAGAATTGAAATTCCTAATTCACACATCACAGATTGTTTAATGACTTCAACGTTGGAAGTTTCAAATGTTTTAGCTGGAATATTCCCGCTTTGACGTAAAAAATGATCTACCATGGGTCTATAGCCACAGCTTTGCTCTGTAAAGATAAACTGGGTATCCTTTAATAAACAAAATGGATTAGAGTGCGTAGAGTATTGGGGAGGCAAAATCCATCCAAATGATTCATTACAAAAAGTACGCGTAATAAAATCATTATGTTCCATACTTTCTCCAATTATGAAAATAACATCTGTTTCTCCTTCACGTAGCTTATTCATTGCATGTTCGTTTGTATTTGTTTCCAGTACGATATTTACTTTCGGATTTTCCTGTTTGTAAGTACGTAATAATTGTGGTAATCGATACACTGCTAATGATTCGTTAGATGAAATACTTAATGTTCCCTCTAAATCATCACTATTTTGAGGGATTTCTTGTGCTTTTTCATAAATAGCTAGTAATTCTAGGGCATAAGGGTGAAATTGATGACCTGCTTTTGTAAGAAGAACTTTTTTCCCTAATCGATCAAAAAGAGGGAGATGTAAATCGTTCTCTAATGCTTTTATATGCGCTGTTACAGTAGATTGCGCATACCCTAATGCTTGAGCAGCTTTAGAAAAACTACCATACTTAACGATGGCACAAAATGTTTTAACATGTCTTATTTCCATAAGCAATCCCTCTTTTAATATCATGATTTGTGAATGATTATATCACGTATTTCAATTTTCCAAATGGTTAAACTCTTTATAAAATAAAATTGTAGAAATATTCATTTAAGTGATATTGGAGGAGAAAAGATGATTGAAAAGGGCTATCATGTAGCTGTTGTGGGGGCTACAGGTGCAGTTGGACAGAAAATTATTGAACTGTTAGAGAAAGAAACTAATTTTAATATAGTTGAAGTTACATTGCTTTCGTCAAAACGATCCGCTGGTAAGGTAGTGCAGTTTCAAGGACGAGAGATAATGATACAAGAGGCAAAGACGACTAGTTTTGAAGGTGTAGATATTGCCTTTTTTAGCGCTGGAGGAGAAGTTTCGAAAAGATTTGTTAATCATGCAGTGTCTAGTGGTGCAATCGTAATTGACAACACGAGTGAATACCGAATGGCTCACGATGTACCGCTCGTTGTTCCAGAAGTAAATGCGCACACTTTAAAAGGGCATAACGGTATCATTGCAGTTCCGAATTGTTCAGCATTACAGATGGTGACGGCACTTCAGCCAATTCGAGAAGCATTCGGATTGGAACGAATTATCGTTTCAACATATCAAGCTGTATCAGGATCAGGAATTCATGCGATTCATGAATTGAAAGAACAGGCTAAGTCGATGCTTGCAGGTGAAGAAGTGGAAAGTACTATACTGCCAGTGAAAAAAGATAAAATACATTATCCAATTGCATTTAATGTATTGCCACAAGTAGATATATTTACAGATAATGATTTCACATTTGAAGAAGTGAAAATGATTCAAGAAACGAAGAAAATTTTAGAAGATCCCAATTTAAAAATGGCAGCTACTTGTGTGCGTGTTCCAGTTGTTTCAGGGCATTCAGAATCGGTTTATATTGAACTTGAAAAAGAAGCAACGGTCGCAGAAATAAGAGCAGTGTTGCTGGATGCATCAGGTGTTATATTACAAGATAACCCTAGTGAACAGTTGTATCCAATGCCATTGAATGCAGAAGGGAAAATAGATACATTTGTCGGGAGAATTAGAAAAGACCCTGATACACCAAATGGTTTCCATCTTTGGATCGTTGCCGATAATTTATTAAAGGGTGCCGCTTGGAACTCTGTTCAAATTGCAGAAACGTTGGTGGAGGAAGGGATTATTTAGCATAGAATTACAAAAGTAAGAACTAGGAAACTATAGATTCCTAGTTCTTACTTTTGTGAGAATTTAATATAAATTAGTTTTTATAGTGTTTTTATAAATATCTACTTTATTCGCGGAAAATATTAAAGTTTTATGTTCCCCATTAATAGTAAGATTGATATGAATTGTTAAAGGTAGATCAAGTTTTTTTACTACATCTTCTATAGCAATATACTCGCCTTCTTTTTCGGTATAGTAAACTACAGACCTAATTAATACTTCATCATTTTCAATATCCATTTCACAAATCATAGGGAACTTTTCGCCGTTATGTAGGAGTAATTCGCCTAGTACTATTGAACCATTTAACTCTTCTGTAAAATTAGTGGTTAATGCAGGTTTTACCCATGTTTCATCATACTCTTTGTTTTCTTCTTCATCTAGTGCCCATTCCCATATTGGGTTTTGCTCCAAATCCTCAATCGTTAATTCATCAATTGGTTTGCAAATGCCCATAAAAAAGTTCTCCTTTTGCTCTGATAAATAAGTTGCTTAATCTTAATATTTAGTTGATTGCTTATAAGCGGCTTAAATATAGATTTATTCCAAAATAAAGTAGTTTAATTTGAAATAAATGTATTACGTTAATAGTAACAAGGGTCTAGTTTTCTATCAAATAATTATTAGTAGAGATTTAAAAACAGGATGACATTAAAGGGGGATAGTAAAAAACATCAAGAATGATTAAAATCCATTTGGTATGATATGGATATATTCAATGTGAGGGGGAAATGTGATGTATGAAGTAAAGGGGTATTTTTCATCATTAAAAGGAAGTCATTATGATATCGGAAAGCAACAAGGAGAGTTTGTAAAAAATCATCCGTATCTCATTCCGCAATTTATACAACAAGAACATTTAGTATCAGATAACTATTGGACAGAATCTAGAAATATATTAAATCAATATTGTCCTGGAATTAATGAAGAAATTGAAGGTTTTTGTGAAGTATTGAAAATTCCTTCTAAACATATGATGTATTATTATCAAACATTATTAAAAGCAGGATGTAGTCATTGTGTTCTATTACCTAAAAAGACAGATTCAAAGCACACATATGTATTAAGAAATTATGATTTGTCGCCAAAAATAGATGATATGCGTTTTTGCTCAACACATGTTGAAGGTGCATATGTGCATAGTGGCTTTTCTACTCAATATTTTGGCCGAACAGAAGGAGTTAACGAGCATGGGTTATCTGTTACATTTTCAGCATGTGGTCAACCAGTAGGAAATATTGAAGGATTACGGAAGCCAGTGTTAAGTGGTTTACAATGTTTTGCGGTAATTCGAGTATTATTAGAGAAATGTAAAAATGTGCAAGAGGCGAAATTACTAATAGATGAAATGCCAATTGCAAGTAATGTCAATCTAATTGTAGCGGATTCTCTAGACGCAGCGCGTATTGAAATATTTGACGGATATAAATCTATAACCACAATTGAGGAGGAAAGTCATGATTTTATCGTATCAACAAACCATGCGATTAGTGTACCTATTCAAAAATTGAATAATAGAAGATTAGAACAATCTACAAACAGATATTACACATTGTATGATCATTTAAATCAAAATGAACAAGTGAGTATGGAATCTTTAAAAGGTTTAGTAGAAAAAGAGTATCCTACTGGGCTGACAGTACATAATTATGAAGAATGGTTTGGAACTTTGCATTCTGTCTTATTTGATTTGCATAATCGCACAATGAATATTTGTTTTGGATCTCCACTTTTCAACGACTGGTACTCATTGAAAGTTGGAGAAAGTCTATCTTTTTCTGAGGTGAATGTGAAATTTAAAAATACAACGTATGCTGACTTTTGGAGAGAAGAGCATAATGAATTGATTTCAAAAGATTAAATGGGATAAAATGGTGATAGAAAGGTATATATACTGGAGGGATTGCCATTGCTAAAAGTTATGTTACCGATTGTTTTTATCTTAATTGTTGTCGTTTCAATGTATATTACTTATGAAAAAAGAAAAAAAGCAGGGATAAAAGGATTGAAGAGTGCGTTAACTTCAATTTGTTTCTTTGCAATTGCAATTTTAAATTTCTTTGCATATTGGTTTAGCTTTGGTGGTATGTTTACTTGGTTGTTTTCAATCGTATTATTGCTAGTTGGAGCATATTTCACGAAATATATTCCAATATCTAAAAAGGTACATTGAAATCTATATGAATCTTAATATGATGTTTTATTTTGAAAAGAGATTATTCTACTAGGTCGTTGTGAAGCGATTTTATAGGATAATCTCTTTTGTTCGTTTAGCTTTGTAAAGAACGTACTGTTCTTTTTAGTTGTTCAATAAATTCTCGGGTTGCAGCACACATATATTTATCTTTTCTATATATAAGCCCAATTTCTATTGTTGGAGTAGGATTTTCTATTTTAATAGCTTGAATGTTTTTATTTTGTAAAAAGTCTATATACGGTTTTGGTAACACTGTAATTCCCATTCCTTTTGAAACCATTTGGAGTAAAGATTCCATCGTACTAATTTCTAAAATTGGTTTTGGTGTAAAGTTAAATTTTTGACAATGAGATGTAATTAGTTCGGTTAAAAAGAAATTTTTAGGTAAAAGAATTAAAGGATAGTTCTGTAGTTCAGCAATAGATATATGATTACATGCAGCTAATTGATGACCGGTTGGTACGACTAATGTAAGTTCACTTTTGTATAGAGGGATAGAAATAATCTCTTTATCTTGCACCGGGAGAAATGTAATGCCAATATCTAGTTCATTTTGTAATAATTTTTCACGAATATCTCCGGTGCGAAGCCCTAATACAGAAAGTTCTATATTGGGATATAAATGATTAAAATTTAAAATAGCTGGTGGTAGTAAGTAATTTACGACGGTTAACAAAGATCCAATTGTTAAGGTACCTTGCTGTAATCCGTTTAAGTCTTGAATGGCGGAACGAGCTTGTTCAACTTCATGAAAAATGGTTTTACTATGTAATAATAAAATCCTTCCTGCGTCAGTTAAAGATATTTTTTTACCAATGCGATCGAAAAGCGGCATGCCTATTTCATGTTCTAATGCACGTATTTGCTGACTTAGAGAAGGCTGTGAAATATTTAATTTCTCAGCTGCTTTTGTGAAATGTAATTCTTTTGAAACAGCTAAAAAATATTCAAGTTGTCGTAATTCGATTGGGATCACCTCAAGTTTAATAATAGGTTATACCTATCATTATTATATAAATAATAGGATTGAACAATGGTTTTTCGAGTTTTATAATCATCTTTATATAACAGAGATAGTGCGAAAATAAATCGAGTGAGAAAATTCATGTAACACCTTTAAAGGAGGAAATAGAATGACTAATGAATATCAATTATTATCTTTAAATATAGGTTTACCAAAAGAAGTTACATACGGAGGAAAGGTAATTCATACAGGTATAAATAAGAAACAAGTAAAGGAAGCGGTGTTTTTATCCTTTGTAAAATTTAATGGGGATGGCCAGGCGGACTTAGTTCATCATGGTGGAGTAGATAAAGCGGTGTGCGTATACTCAGGAGAACATTATGGATATTGGGAAAAAGAGTTGCATCAAGACCTTGTGTATGGAGCATTCGGAGAAAATATAACAATTAGTGATATGCGTGAAGAGGATGTTTGTATTGGTGATACATTTCAAATTGGAGAAGCAATTGTACAAGTAACACAGCCAAGGCAACCTTGTTTTAAATTAGCTAAGAAATACAATATTCCAAAGTTACCACTGTATTTTCAAGAAACAGGATATACAGGATTTTATTTTCGCGTATTAAAAGAAGGATGGGTATCACCTGTTGATTCGTTAAAGTTACTGAAGTCTGATCCGAAAGGTGTAACAGTGGCATTTGCTAATCGTATCATGCATAAGGAAAAACAAAATATAGAAGGATTAAAAAGGATCTTAGATGTTCATGCACTTTCTACAAGTTGGAGACGAACATTTGAAAAGCGAATGAAGGGAGAAGAAATTAACACGCAGGAGAGATTAGAAGGAAAAAAATAATAAAAAAATATTTTTTATAAATGGTGCATTTCTATTAGTAAAAACGACTTAGAAAGCACTATTTTTATATAATAAACTTATTAATATTCAAAAATCCTAATATTGTTTTATTCGACTTATTTTCGAATAGTCGAAACATAAAATTAATTAGACTTTTTTTTTATATTTTATGATAGTATATTGATTGGTAAGACCTATTACTTTAAGAGCAGGTTCTACAACTATATCTAATTTGATGGAATTAACGTATGGAGGGACAACATGGGGAATGTTGAAAATTTTGAAAAACTTCTTTTAGAAGAACCGAAAAGAGAGCAGTTATTTCCTTTATTTGAAGAAGTGTTTGGGATTACAATTCAAACATTGAATGATTTTTCGGAGAGAGGTTATTGGGATGATACATACAAAGCTTTATCATTTTTACATGACGATAAAGCGATTGCAAATGTTGCGGCATTTTCGTTACCATTGCTAGTAAATGGTGAAAGAATAAATGCAGCGGGAATTCAATCGGTAATGACACATCCTAATTTTCGTAGAGAAGGACTCATGACACTATTAATGAGTAAAATGATAGAAGAAATCGATAAGAAATGTGAATGTACTTTATTGTTTACGGAAAAACCTGAACTATATGCATCATTTGGGTTTAAAGTTGTGCAGGAGTATTTGATGACTATTACATATGATAAAAAGAAGAATAATGATTCCTTACTTAGAAAGTTAGATTATTTTATGGAAGAGGATAGAAAGTTAATACATGAAACTATTGATAGTAGTCAAAGACTTTCAAATAATTTTTCAACATTAAACTTCCATCCTTCGTTTTATTTGAATATGTATGACTCAGAATGGAATGAGAAATTGTATTATTCAGAGAAACTAGATGCTCTAATTGTGTATGAAGTAGATAATGAAAAGTTGAAATTATATGGAGTGTTTGCACCAGTAATTCCAGTTTTAGATGAAATTTGCGAGGGAATTTCTGAAAGATTTACAGAAATCGAATTTTATTTCTCTCCAGATCAATTAGGGATTGAGGATGTACAGTTTACAGAATTACAGTCTAGTAAGTATTTAATGGTGCGAAGTAATAAAGAGTTAGATTTTAAAGGTTATAAATTCCCAGTATTAACAGAGTTCTAATTGTTTATATAGATATTTTTGATGGGGAGTATATAAGTATAAATACTGTTTAAATAGGTTTATATATGTGAAGTCCACCTGAAAAAATGAATTTGAGAATAAATTTTGCAGTGTAACTTATATAGATGAAAACCGTATTCTTTCAATTTGAGAATACGGTTTTTCTAATTGCGTAATATAAAGCACATTTATTGACCGAGAAGTCATTAATGCGTATCATTTAATAATGTTAAATATTAATTTACATAATATAATAGGAATAAGAAAGAAATTACAAAATACATCGCTTAAATAAGGAGGGATATGAATTATTCAGTGGTAATTTCATGGGAAAAGGAGATTATGTATGAAATCATTTCGTAAGTTATTACAGTATTTAAAACCATACATGTTCTTCGCTATAATTGGACCTCTATTTATGGTGCTTGAGGTTGCGATGGACTTAATTCAACCGACTATTATGCAACATATTATTGATGTTGGGATAGCAAATCGGGATTTGAATTATGTAATAAAAATGGGGCTTCTTATGATAGGAGCAGCAGCACTCGGTTTAGTTGGAGGACTTGGGTGTATGATGTATTCTACAAAAGCAGCTGTTAATTTCGCTACTGACATACGAAAAGATGTGTTTGCGAAAATAGAAACATTTTCTAGCGAAAATCGTGATTCGTTCGGAACTGGAAAGTTATTAACGATTGTGACAAATGATATTACTTCTATTCAAGCAGCGATGACGATGACATTACGTGTTCTTGTTCGTGGTCCTTTGTTATTTATCGGAAGTATAATAATTGTTTTTGTAACAGCACGCGAGTTATTTCCTATATTACTCGTAGTTGTTCCAATTTTATTACTTGCAATTATATTCATTGCAAGTAAAGCGAGCGGGACGTTCAAAAAAGTGCAAGAAGCATTAGATAAAGTGAATACAAAGTTACAAGAAAATTTATCTGGAGTACGTGTTATTAAAGCGTATGTAAGACAAAAATATGAAATCACTCAGTTTGGAAAAGTGAATACAAATTTAACGAAGATAAATATTCGAGCGGTGCAGCTTATTTCTATAATGATGCCAATCATTATGTTAGTTGTAAGCGGCGGGATTGTCGCAACATTATGGATTGGTGGAGAAAAAGTATTTGATGGAACTCTTCAAGTAGGAGCTATTTTAGCGTTTATAAACTATTTGAATATTATTTTAATGTCACTTATGTCTATAAGTATGGTATTTATGCAAATCGCACGAGCGTTTCCATCTGCGGATCGTGTGCAGCAAGTTTTAAATACTGAGGTTGATATTACGACCGAAACAAATGCGGTTGCACCTCAGCAAATCGAGGGACAAATTGCCTTTAAAAGTGTGAGTTATAGTTACACGAAAAATAATGAATATGTTTTAAAAGATATTTCATTTAACATATGTAAAGGTGAAAAAGTAGGGATTATCGGTTCTACAGGAAGTGGTAAATCTACTTTAGCAAAACTTTTACCGCGTTTATACGATGTTGATCAAGGAGAAATATGCATTGATGGAATAAATGTTAAGACGTATGACTTACAAAAACTTCGTGCTTCCATCGGGTTTGTACCTCAAAAGGCATTGTTGTTTTCAGGTAGTATAGAAGAGAACTTACGTTATGGTAAAGAAGATGCATCGAATGACGAACTTGAAGTAGCGGCTTCATCAGCTTGTGCGACTGAATTTATTAACAAGCTGGAAGATTCATATCAATATCATTTAACACAGGGTGCGACGAATTTATCAGGTGGACAAAAACAACGTGTATCCATTGCAAGAGCACTTGTGAGAAAGCCATCCATTCTTATATTAGATGATTCTACATCAGCAGTTGATGCGAAATCAGAATCTAACATTCAAGCGGCATTAAGAACAGAATATAAAGGAACAACAACATTATTAATCGCCTCTAAAATCTCATCTATAATAGATGCTGATAAAATTCTCGTTTTAGATAACGGTGAATTAGTTGGTGATGGTACACATGAAGAATTGTTAGAACAATGTGAGGTATATCAAGAAATTTATCTTTCCCAAGGTGGTAATTTACATAAAAAAGGTGGGGAAGAACATGCGTAATTTTCAAGGGCAATTTGCTAATAAAGGTGGGCGTAACGCGCCTAAGATGGGTAAAGCTAAAAATACGAAAGGAACTGTAATGAGAGTATGGAACTATATGGGGTACCAAAAGGCTGCTCTTACGTTCGTTATATTTTTAGTATTTGTTACGACGTTACTTGGATTATTAGGTCCGTATTTAATGGGAGTAATTATAGATCAATATATCGTACCGAAAGATTTAAGCGGTACGGCGAGAATGTGTTTGTTACTTATCGCAATTTACGGTGTAACAGTATTGTTAACATGGTTACAAACATTTGTCATGGTTAACGTTGCATTAAAAACAATACAAAAAATACGACAAGATATTTTTGAGAAAATCCAAACACTTTCTTTACGGTTCTTTGATGTACGTTCGCAAGGGGATTTAATGAGTCGTGTGACAAATGATATAGATAATTTGAATCAAGCGTTGACACAAAGTGTGGTGCAAATTATTTCATCTGCATTAACATTTATAGGTGTGACGATTGCGATGTTCGCATTAGATTGGATATTAGCGATTGTTACTTTAATTACAGTGCCTATTATGTTTTTCGTTACAAAAAAACTAGTTGCTTATAGTGGTAAAAACTTTGCAAAGCGTCAAAAAGATTTAGGAGAGTTAAATGGTTTTATCGAGGAAGCTATAACAGGAGCAGATGTTACAACGTTATACGGGAAAGAAAAAGAAACTGTACAAAATTTCAATAAAATTAATGAACAACTAAGAATTTCAGCTACGAAGGCAGATACATTTTCAGCTTTTATTTTTCCGAGTATGAACTTTATTAATAATTTAGGTATGGGACTTGTAATTGGGACTGGATCAATTATGGTTTTAAATGGAATGACAACAGTAGGTGTCATTGCGGCTTTTATTAATTATTCCCGTCAATTCTCAAGACCACTCAGTCAATTCGCAACTTTAATGAACACGATTCAAGCGGCAGTTGCTGGTGGAGAACGTGTCTTTGAAATTATGGATGAAGTACCGGAAATTCAAAATAAAAAAGATGCGTTCGTTGTACAAAATTTACAAGGGCATGTTGCACTTGAGAATGTTTCATTTGGGTATGAGGAAAATAAAACGATTTTAAAAGAAGTAAGTCTAAAGGCGCAGCCAGGGGAGACAATTGCTTTGGTTGGTCCCACTGGATCGGGTAAAACAACAATTATTAATTTGCTAACTCGCTTTTACGATATACAGCAAGGGAAAATTCATATCGATGGAAAAAGTATAAAAGATTATGATATGAATTCGTTGCGAAGTAAAATAGGGGTAGTTTTACAAGACACGTATTTATTTGCTGGGACGATTATGGATAACATCCGTTATGGTCGACTAGATGCAAGTGACGAAGAGGTAATCAATGCAGCTAAGGCAGCATCTGCACATTCTTTTATAAAGCATTTACCGAATCAATATGAAACAAAAATTGCTTCAGAAGGATCGAATTTAAGTCAAGGTCAAAAACAACTTCTTGCGATTGCAAGAGCAATTTTAGCGGATGCAGATATATTAATTCTCGATGAAGCAACATCAAATATTGATACGAGAACAGAATTACAAATTCAAGAAGGACTAAACAATTTAATGAGAGGTCGAACAAGTTTCGTAATCGCTCATCGACTGAAAACGATTGAAAAAGCAGATCAAATCCTTGTTATAAGAGATGGAAGTATTATGGAAAGAGGGAATCATGAATCTCTTATGGAAGATAGAGGTTTTTACTTTGATTTGTATACGAGTCAGTTTAAAATTTAATACAACCTTTAATATGGTGCGGTTTCTCTAGAACGGAGAAACCGCATTTTTATGTTTGTAAACATTATTATCCAAATAGTTGTTCACTAAATATTTTAACTGCGTATTCTTGTATCCAAGGTAAAACATGCGTAAGCTTATGAAAACACCTTTATGCCTCAATCGTTCACTTGTAATTTTAGGGTGTAAAATTGTTCCAAAAAAAGTGTTGCATGAGTATGATGTGAATTATGAAATTGATTTTTTTAACAATTGAGACTAATCGTTTGGGAATTGAAGTTTCTGTATTTAATAGTAAAATAATTGAATTTTGATTATATAACGGAAGTGGAACAAATAGAACGAATGAAGATAACCTTAATGAGTGTTTCACGTTATATTTATACGTTTTAATAACTTGATAAATAATACAATTTGAATTTTATTAAAAAATACACTGTTTCCAGTGTCCCAACTTACTACGAGAGTTTTATGAGGAAACTTAAATAGGTGAATTTAAGTTTCTCTATAATATATGAAACTTAAATAGGTGAATTTAAGTTTCTCTATAATATATGAAACTACAATTAGAAAATCACTTGTTTTTTAAAGGAGTTAATGGGTAATTGTACGTGCTAAAATCTTTATTAAAAATATCCTGTACTAATTGGATAGTTTCATGATTATAAAAACTATCGTATGTTGGGAGGCGTGGGAATAAAGGATCGGTAATATCAGCATCTGCAAAATCACCTCTAAAAATCGCCCTGTCCTTCTGATGATGCCATGATTTGGTTAGTATGTGTAAAGGAGAAGTTTTTAACTGATATGTTTGTTCTAAGCGTACAATTTCAGTAGAGAAATTTTCAAGGTAGATATACTTTGTAACAAACTCCTCCTCATCTGGTTCATATTGCTGCATTAAATGTGGATCTACTTGTTCTAAATCGATCATTCGCGCTTGTAAATAGTAGAGAAAGATTTTAAATGAAATAGGCTTATTACAAAATTCATTACCATAATAAAAACTCCGAATAGGATTCCATGCGGGGTTTTCTATGTGAGGAGGGGCAATTAGTGAAAAGAATGAACTTACAGCTCTTGTATAGGGGTTTCTCACTAATTTATAGGAATCTTTTCCGTTTGTATATAAAGCCGCAGCTAGTTCAATAAAGTAGTCTGGGGAGTTTTTGTATATTTCATTTTCGTAATTATGGATGAAGGAATTGTATTTTATGGCTTGTTTAAATAAATTTATTTGATAAAAAAACCAATGTGCAAGTGAAGTACAGCCACTTTTCTGACTCCAAAATAAAATCAAAGGGAAGTTAGAGTTAAAGTGCGGAACGCGTCCGTATTTAATAATATTTGCAAAATACATAGTTAGCCTCCATTCAGTTATGTCAATTATTTTTAATTTATGAATAAACAACTCGGCATATGAACAAGAGAAGAGGAGTAGAATAGATAATTTAATAACAATAAAACTTTGAAATGAAAGCGTTATTTTATAGAGATATGAAAAAAGCACACAAAAAATGTGTACTCATAACAATCTAAATTATTTTAAGGACCATGATTAAAAGAAAAAGTATGTAATTGCAGCGATAAATTTTGGGGATATGTAAATATAGTGAATTTATTCATGTAAATACAACTCAACAAAATAATGCTTTTTTCATAAACAAAAAGGCGGTTGTTTCCGCAACCACCTTTTTATAAAACAAAGCACTTTTTCAAAAATAAAATATGAATGATTTCTGAAAAGGTTATAGGATTTAATCATATTTTCACAACTCAAGTGACGAGCTTAATTTTTAAGAAAGGAATGACTATATTATATGAAAGCTTGTCTAACAGGGTTACAAATAAAAAACAGCTAGCAAAAGCTAACTGCTCTCTAAATGGAATGAAGTGTGTATTTATATTATGGTCTAGCTGCCCATATTTCTATTTTAATTTCTGGTAATCTTAATTCTGAAATATATCCAATTGTCATTGCTGGGTATTCAGTATTAAATAATTGTTTCCATTCAAAATCCATGTGTTCCCAATCAATTTTTTCTGTTGCCCATATATTCACTTTTATAATGTTCGCAGCAGTTAATTCTTCAGTTCCTAAGACTTTGCTTATATTTTTTAAAGTGCTATTGATTTGTTCATTCATACCTTCTGGGAATTGGCCGTCCTGATTTATCCTGATCTGTCCTGATGACACAAGTAACTCTGCATTTCTAGGGATTTTAGTAATATGTGTATAGTTTCCTACTGGTTCTGGCATATTTATTGGGTTTTGTCTGACGGTTATTCCGTTTCTCATATATTTCACCTCATCATAAAAAATAAATGCGGGTTCTCTAGGAAGGAGAAACCGCATTTTTATATTTATAAAGATAATTAGAAATATAGACTTGAAATTTTTTAGATATGCGAATTGTTAGCAAAAACTAGCAGCTTCAGTGCCAGATGGAAGAATTAATTTACGTGGAATTGTAATAATCTCAAGAGCCATCTGTGCTGAATAGAGAAGTATTGGAGTCAATTCTAAAGCGTGAGTTAATAATAATATAAAGCTCGTTAAAATAGCAAAGCTTCCCCAAAAGAAACTTTTTGAAGTGTTACGGAAATCTTTTATTAAGGAAAAGAAAGAAAAAAATGTTGTAACAATGAGTATCAAAAATTTATATTTATCAGCCATTAAACCCCTCCTAAAGAACAGTAACTTATATTATAATGCATTTTTCTGTATTATAATAAAAAGATTTTGAAATAAACAGTTTAAATGTGTAAAAACCGCAACTTTAAAATAGAGTAGCGTCTAAATTTTATTTGCTGGAGATGTACAGGATATTTGACCGGACAATAAGACGAGCTTTGAATATAGTAGTAAAAAAGGGATGTGGAACAATGGCTAGGTATAGTTTACATGCAGGGCACAATAGTATTGTACAGGGTGCAAATTATGGGAATCGGAAAGAACACATTATGGATCGCCAAGTTAAGGATGCAGTTGTTGCTAAATTAAGAGCATTGGGGCATACAGTTTATGATGATACCGATGAAGTAGGGACAACGCAAGCACAAAATTTAAATAATATTGTATCAAAAACAAACTCACATGATGTAGATTTAGTAGTTTCATTTCACTTAAACTCATATGATACGAAAGCGAATGGTGTTGAAGTTTTGTACTATGACCAACAAGCTTTATCAGCTAAGATAGCGGCACAACTTTCAAAAGATATTGGCTGGTCAAATCGTGGTGCGAAGGAACGAAAAGACCTTTATGTGTTATCGAATACGAAAGCACCCGCAATTTTAATTGAACTTGGATTTATTGATAATGAAGCAGATATGGCAAAATGGAATCCAGATAAGATTGCTAATTCAATTGTTTATGCATTAACTGGGCAATCTGGTGGGACAACTCCACCAGCCCAAAAAAATATCATTCAATCAGGGGCTTTTTCGCCGTATGAAACACCTGATGTAATGGGAGCGTTAACGTCACTAAAAATGACAGCTAACTTCATTTTACAATCTGATGGTCTAACATATTTTATCTCTGAACCAACTTCAGCTGCGCAACTTAAAGGAATGACGGATTATCTTGATCGTAAAGGCTGGTGGTATGAAGTTAAGTAAAGGTTTTAGTTTAATAGAACAGAATATTTTTTGAAAAATAGAACGTAAAAAGAGGATTACTTATTATGTGTGATCCTCTTTTTATAATATTATCTCGTATGAGTATAATTAGATATAGGAGACTCTCGCTTTAAAACTTTATAAGTGCTACATGTTAGTGGGAGGTTTATTAAGAATAGCAGCTATATTTATAAAACATACTTTTAAAAAGAATTTAAATTTAATTGACTACAATTGAAATAGCGCTAAAAATTAATAAAACGGCCATAATGAAGTTGAATGATTTAGTATGCTTTAATAAAAGTTTTTGGAACATGGAACCAAATAAACTCCAACTGAATGTACTCATTAACCCGACTACTCCTAGAAATAATGAGAAAAATAGAAAACTCGAATACGAATTATAGTAAGGGAGAATAAAAGTTGAAACTACAGTAAGCCCGAAGAGAATCCCTTTAGGGTTAACAAATTGAATAAAAATCCCGACTGTAAATAAGTTTTTATTATGTTTTTCATCTGGATCTGTACTAGTTTTACTAGTGAGTATTTTAAAGGCTAAATATAGCATGTATGCTACACCTAAAATTTTTAAAGGGAATTCGATTATAGGTAGGATATTAATTAGTACAATATTAAAGAAGCTACATAATGAAGTGAGGATGAAAAAACCGAAAGCTACTCCAAAGCAAAATTGCATACTCCTTTTTAAACCGTGTTGATTGGCATATGTCATAGCTAAAAAATTGTTAGGTCCGGGTGTGAAGCTACTTATAAAAACAAATAATAAAAAAGAAAATATAGGCATTTCAAAACCCCCTAATTATTTATTTTGTGTGTTATAATGACCGAAAAGAACAATATAACGTGTGCTTTTTATTATACATAATGGTCGTTATATTGTATATAGTGTAGGGGTGTTTCTTATGGAAGAAATTCAACTTATTTTAGCAAAAAATTTAAAAACAATACGTGAAAAAGAGAAAATGAGTTTAGAAAAGGTCTCTCAATTAACAGGTGTCAGTAAAACGATGATTGGACAAATTGAAAGAGGAGAGTCAAGTCCAACATTAACAACGATATGGAAAATTGCTAATGGTTTGAAAGTGTCTTTTACTTCTTTAATCAATAATCCGCAACCGGATACAAAAATTGTGTTACGAAATGATGTTCAAGTATTATCAGAAGACAGTGGGAAATATAAAGTGTATCCTTCTTTTCCTTTTCAAGATGATAGGAACTTTGAAATCTATACCGTTGAAATTGAAACAGAAGGAAAATTAAGTTCAGAAGGTCATAAAGAAGGGACAGAAGAATTTATAACGGTGTTTGAAGGGGAATTGACGATTGAAATAAATGATTGTCAATATAAATTAAATAGCGGAGATTCAATTCGCTTTAAGGCAGATAGAAAGCACTCTTATCATAATTTTGGAAGTACGCTAACTCGGTTAAGTATGACCATTTATTATCCAGCTACATAAACTTATTATGGCATCAAGAATATAAAGCAGTGTGTGTTGATAAACCATCAATAAGAGATGGTTTTATTTTTAAAATTTATAAAAAAAAGACACTCGTTTGAGTGTCGACACAGTATTGCTCTCGCGTATAGGATTGGAGTATATTTCTCAAATACGTTTTGAGATGGTTCGCATTTGAGAAACTGTCTTCTTATTCAATGTAACATCTGTAGGGAGAAGTGTAAATTGATAATGTATATACGGAAAATTTAGTATAGATAATTTCTACTGTCAATATAGTACAAAGTGTTTTTTATTGCATTATTATTATCGTGAGGTTATTGAAATATTCGCTTTAGGACTGACAGAATAGTTACTATTTTAGAATTTCAGAATGATTATTATAAAAAGAACGAATCATTTTTTAATCGATTCGTATAATTGTTAAAGAGGCACCTGTTGAACCGCCTCCAACTAAATTAACTATGGATAATACGCCGAATAGTTGAAGTGAAATTGTATTACCGGCAATTAAATTGGTTATTAAATTATTATTATAATTTGAAGTTGATATTGCGGGTGAAAAAATAGATCCGGGAAGTGGAGTTGAAGAGTTTAATAGTAGCCTTGTACCAGCAAGTAGTGCAGTTGTCGTATTAACTTGATAGGTTAAATAATATCTCCCAGTAACAGGAATTGTAAATATATCATTTGAAGCGTTCACTGTAAAATTACCTAGACTTTGATTATTAGAAAGTGGAATATTAGTTCCACCTAATATGACTGAAATGGGACCACCTAACGTATTATTAGCGAACATTGAGTTTGTTGTGATAATAGGCCCAGTAATACCCGTAGATCCAGTAGTGCCTGTAGGTCCAGTGATACCCGTAGATCCAGTAGTGCCTGTAGGTCCAGTAATACCCGTAGATCCAGTAATGCCTGTAGGTCCAGTAATACCTGTGGATCCAGTAATACCTGTGGATCCAGTAACGCCTGTAGGTCCAGCAATGCCTGTAGGTCCAGTAATGCCTGTAGGTCCAGTAATACCTGTGGGTCCAGTAACGCCTGTGGGTCCGGTATTACCTGTGGGCCCAGTAGGACCTGTAAGTCTGTATGGAAGAATAATTTCAAGAGCCATTGATAATAGTTCTTTTTTTATTTCTTTATTCTTATCCTGAATATAAATCACCTCATTTTTAAATTAGAACGTAACCGATTTAGTATTTTGAAATGGAACTATCATTTTATTATATTAATACTACTAGTGATAGCAACGGTAAAAAGTTTATTATATGTAAAAGTCATTTTAATATGAAAAAGTTATAGAATTTTTCTAAAATGATAGATGTTATATTTTGTTAATAAGTAAACGGAAATGTGGAATGAGGTATTAAATTGAACCGCAATGACAAATTATCGTTGAATAAAGGTATGATAAGATCTGAAAATATTGGACCTACCTTTCCAGCTCTTCCGCCAATTTATATTCCAACGGGAGCAACAGGTCCAACGGGAGCAACAGGTCCAACGGGAATAACAGGTCCAACGGGAGTAACAGGAACAACAGGAGTCACAGGAACAACAGGAGTCACAGGAACAACAGGAGTAACAGGTCCCACAGGACTAACAGGAGTAACAGGAGCAACAGGAGCAACAGGAGTAACAGGTCCGACGGGAATAACAGGAGTAACAGGAGTAACAGGAGTAACAGGAACAACGGGAGCAACGGGAACAACAGGAGCAACGGGAACAACGGGAACAACAGGAACAACAGGAGTAACAGGTCCGACGGGAATAACAGGAACAACGGGAGCAACAGGTCCGACGGGAATAACAGGAGCAACAGGAACAACGGGAGTCACAGGAATAACAGGAGCAACAGGTCCAACTGGAGTTATTGGTCCCATAACAACAACTAATTTATTATTTTACACTTTTGCAGATGGAGTAAAATTTATATATACAGATTCGGATGGGATAGCTCAATATGGTACAACTCACATATTATCTCCTGATGAAGTTTCCTATATTAATTTGTTTATTAATGGAATACTTCAACCACAACCATTTTATCAGGTTAGTACTGGTCAGTTAACTTTATTGGATGATCAACCACCATCACAAGGTTCATCAATTATTTTGCAATTTATCATTATTAATTAAAAAAGACAGATTCTTAAATAAAAAGAATCTGTCTTTTTGTTTTACTTTAAAGTAGATAACACTAAGTGACGATAAATTCGATTGTAATTGGAATTCCGCCGTCTAATGCATCTCCGCCAGGAATTGTAATAGCACCAGTAGGTCCAGTAGTAACACTAGAGTTCACACTGGGTTGAAGAATGCCGTTTACATATAAGTTATAATACGTAAAAGTCGGAAAAGCAGTTGCAGTAGTACCGGCATCATTTAAACAAGCTGTTGCAGCAATTGCGAAAGCTGCACCTGTTCCTGTTCCAGCTCCTAGTGTAGATGTAAATCTTCTAGATGCCATAAAAGGTTGGATGATTGGCAATTAATTTTCACCCCCTAAATTATTTTTTTGGAACGAAGTATAGAATAACTTGTCCGATATATTGTATGCGAGTTTTCTATAATAGAAACGGCTCTCTAATTATTGAGAGAACTTAGTTTTAGCAAAATTATTATTGTTACTGATCTGAAAGGGTGGTGGTGTTTATATACTAATGTTTAGTTTTTATATTTAAATAAAAATGTGCTTTTGGACCTAAGAGATAAACGTGGAAAAATAAAATAAACTCGTAAGTTTAGGTGTTTAATCTAAGCAGTCAATTATTAAAAACATATAATTAATATGTGAGTCATGAACATAATTAAATAACGTTTTTTCAGTTTAATTATTATTCATGTTTCCTATTTTAAGTGAATGAAACCTATACACAATTTTATAGTTCTTATAATAGGAAAACACTCAAATATAAGATGAGTAAGGAGGAAATAAATGTCACATAATAATTGTTTTGGTCACAACAACTGCAATAATCCGATAGTTTTCACACCAGATTGTTGTAATAACCCACAAACAGTACCGATTACTAGCGAACAATTAGGTAGATTAATCACTTTACTAAACTCATTAATTTCGGCGGTTGCAGCGTTTTTTGCAAATCCAAGTGATGCAAACAGATTAGCGTTACTCAATTTGTTTACTCAGCTATTGAATTTACTAAATGAATTAGCACCTTCTCCAGAAGGTAATTATTTAAAACAATTAATTCAAAGTATTATCAATGTACTACAATCTCCTAATCCAGATTTAAGCAAATTACTTTCCTTATTGCAACAATTCTACAGTGCTCTTGCACCATTCTTCTTTTCTTTAAAAATTGATCCGGCAAGTTTACAACTTTTATTAAACTTATTAGTTCAACTAATTGGTGCTACTCCAGGAGGAGGTCCAACAGGTCCAACAGGAGCAACAGGAGCAACAGGAGCAACGGGTCCAGCAGGTACTGGCGGAGGAGCAACAGGAGCAACAGGAGCAACAGGAGCGACAGGAGCAACAGGTCCAACAGGAGCGACAGGAGCAGGAGCAACAGGCCCAACAGGTCCAACAGGGGACACAGGAGCAACGGGAGCGACAGGCCCAACAGGAGCGACAGGAGCAACAGGAGCAACAGGCCCGACAGGAGCAACAGGTCCAACGGGAGCAACAGGCCCGACGGGAGCAACTGGATCAACTGGTGCAACAGGTGGCGGAGCTATTATTCCATTCGCTTCAGGTACAACACCAGCAGCGTTAGTTAACGCATTAGTAGCTAATACAGGAACTCTTCTTGGATTTGGATTTAGTCAGCCTGGTGTAGCTTTAACTGGTGGAACTAGTATTACTTTAGCGTTAGGTGTAGGTGATTATGCATTTGTAGCACCACGAGCAGGAACTATTACGTCGTTAGCAGGTTTCTTTAGTGCAACAGCTGCATTAGCTCCATTATCACCTGTTCAAGTGCAGATTCAAATATTAACTGCGCCAGCAGCAAGTAATACGTTTACAGTTCAGGGAGCACCTTTATTATTAACACCGGCATTTGCTGTTATAGCTATTTTGGACACAGCATCAGGTATCATACCTGAAGCTATTCCGGTAGCTGCTGGAGATAAAGTACTACTGTATGTTTCGTTAACAGCAGCAAGTCCAATAGCTGCAGTAGCTGGGTTTGTAAGTGCAGGTATTAATATCGTCTAGTTTGTTACAACACCTGTTTGAAATTTGAATTGGCGTTTGTATATAGCCCACCCTAATTTTATTAGGGTGGGCTATATTTTATGGGAAGATAGTTGATAAATCAATTGAGGAATTATCCTGTCATAAGTTGGTATATGAGAAAAATAAAATTTATGATTTATATATTATTGTTTATGAAATCAGTTGTAAGGTTTTTAAAAATTTTCTATAAATAAAAAAGATGAATTCTATTAAAAATAGAATTCATCCATAAAATAAATTTATCGTGAGCGTTGAAATATTATTGTTCAAATTAGTAATAAACTATTTGTTTTTATTGCAGTTACATCCTTTTTTCTTTACATATCCTTGCTCGGCTAAATCTCTTTGTGATTGGGAATTGGAAGATTGAGAGTTCGAAGACTGAGAGGATGTTGATGAACTACTATTTTTATTATGAGAGTAGTTTTTTCGATAGTTATAATTACTCATAGTACTATCACCTCCAATTAAATATATAAATATTATATGTATGTACTCTATTAATTGTTACGATAAAAAATAGCAATGGAGGGTATACAATAAAAAATCTCCTACGTATTTTCCGAGGAGATTATGATGGTCTTTTCATGCTATAGATTAATATCCCCAGTAGAGAGGGAAATAATATGAATCTTGGTAATATAAATTTTGTTGTGGACTAGGAGGCTGAGTTGGTGGGTTTATCATTCCGCGGTTTTGATTACAGTTTGCTGACGGACCAATTACTGTAGTGGATTGAATAGGGGCTACCGCTTGTTTCCATTGTTGTTCATCGAGACAGTAAGTATGAGCCATTATATTAGCGGGAGTTAATCTTAAAATATCAGAACCAAAAATAACTTCTGGTGTTGGGGCGTCGAAAATAGCTAATAAATGAGTACTATCTGTTGTAGCAATTTCATAATGCCACCACGCTTTTGGAATGTTGGCAACTTGCCCTGGTTTTATCGGTAAGTTTAATATTTGGTTTGTAAAAGGATTCAGTAAAGAAACAACCGCAGATCCTGAAATACAGTAAACAAGTTCAGCTGCATTTTGATGAATATGCGGCTCTATAACATTTCCTGTACTTAAATAAATATCTAATAAAGAAGTATTTTCTAACGTATTTAATTGTTTCACGCCAAGTACGTTTATATAATTTTGGGCATCTTTCTGAAAAAAATTACTTTTACTTACATCGTAGGTGAAATTAGTTGAAGGGGCAGTGTAGTCGATACTAGAAGTCATTTGTATTACCCGCCTTTCTTATATTTTCATGCAATTTGAATTTAGGATATGAGTCTAGTTATTGAAATGTGAAAGTGTTGCAGATCTTGGCTTGTAAAGTGATAAAATTGTTCGTTTGTACGCAATAAAATTACAATAGTTTCATTGCGAAAAAAGTCGCTATTAATTACAATTAATGTAAATAATGGCACTTTTTAAATTTGAATTACAAGGGGAGTACAGAAAATGAATCATACTATTTTAAAAGAGTTGGAAGTTGAATTGAAAAATTACTTTCAACCGTTTTTGAATGCACCTGCAACAATAGAAGAAATTCAAGATGTTGAAAATGAAATGGGAATTGCGTTTCCAGATGAATTACGTAATCTTTATCTTGCGCATAACGGAGAGGATAAATCAGGACCAGGGTTGTTTTTTGGTTTGCCATTTCTCTCATTAGATCAAGTTTTGGATGAGTGGAGAATATGGAAAAGAATTGAAGAGGATGATTTTTTAAATTTTGATGCATTTTCAATACCAACAGAATGTATTAAGGAAAGATATGTGAATCACAATTGGATACCTATTAGTAAAGATTATGGCGGTAACAATATAGGAATAGATGTTGATCCAGATGAAAAGGGAAAAGTGGGGCAAGTTATTAATTTTGGACGAGATGAAGAAGTAAAATATGTAATTGCGAATAGAATTTCAGACTTGTTACTATTTATTTTACAAACACTAAAAGTTAAAAAATTTACCATTCACCAAGAAGAAGACTATTTATATTGGAGCTATGGTGCTAACGATAATATACACTTTTTAGACGCTTTATTTAATATTGAATTACCTGTTTTACATCCTCAATTTATATTTCAATCTGAAAATAATATTAATGATTGGTACGATAGTTTAGATGAGAATTGGAGAAATATAGTGGGTCCACCTGAGTGTGCAGGCAAGTTTATTAGAGAGAAGAGATTATATTTAGGTGGAAATGGATTAGTAGATATTAGTCCGTTACAGATGTGTACGGAAGTGAGAGAACTAATTTTATCTGGAAATGAAATTAAAGATTTAACAGGATTAGAACGAGTAGATTCTTTAAAGAAGTTGTATTTAGTAAATAACCCGGTTCAAGATTTAACGCCATTATTACGTTTGCAGCACTTACAAGAAATGAATATAAAGAATACGAAGATAAATAATCTATCGGAACTTGTAGAAATATCATCATTAAAAAAATTAGACATTTCACATACTAGTATTCAAGATTTTTCGTTGCTACCGAAGTTTCAAAATTTAGAATCTCTTACAGTACTTATTTCAAATTGTGAACAGCTCTATGCGATTTCGAAAGTAGATAATTTAAAGCATTTATATATTTTAAGTTTAGAGAATGTTAGTGAATTGGAATTGCTTGTATTGCAAAATTTAAAAAAATTAATAACAATTGAATTTGAAAATAGCATCATTGCTAATTTAAATTGCTTAAAACACAATTCATCAATTCAAAATATAAAGTTGACAGATACAAAAGTAAAGGATGGAGCTGCATTAGGTAAAATGAAAGGACTAAAGGAATTGGAATTAGATGGCGCGACAATTGATAACCTTGAAACAATTTGTTGTTCTCATTCATTAGAAATATTTACAGGATCGTTTGAACAATTTTATAAGTTAAAAGAATCATTTGATAGGAAAATAGATTTTTCAAAAATAATAGGAGGGATGAGTGAAGAAGAAAGTGAAATTTGGCACCAGCATGTAATGGATTAGAAAATAAATTATGTATCACTGAATGTCACATCCCTCGTTAATCGTTCGTCTTGTATGTAGAACGGAGAAGGAGGGATTTTGTTATGAAAAATTTGGATGTAGTAATTGTTGGTGGTGGGCTTGCTGGATTAACAGCATCTATATATTTAGCGAAAGCTGGAAGGAAAGTTATTGTATTAGAAAAGTCCAGTCACTTCGGTGGTCGAGGGATGACTATAAATAAAAAGGGCATTTGTATGAATCTTGGTGCACATGCTTTATATAGAGGTGGAGAAGCGTTTATAACTTTTAATGAGCTAGGTGTAAATCTTCCAGGTGGAATCCCATCTACAAAAGCACATGGAATATGGAAAGGGGATATTTTTACCATCCCAACAGATTTTCGCTCAATTTTATCAACACCGTTACTTTCATGGTCTGCAAAACTACAGTTCTCTCGTCTTATGATTCATTTAGGAAAATTAGATGTAGGAAAAGTTCCGAAAATGAGCCTAACTACATGGGCAGAAAATGAAATTAAAGATCCAATGGTTCGAAATATATTTTATGCATTATGCCGAACAACAACATATACGTATGCTCCTACAATACAATTAGCATCTTCAGTATTAAAGCAAATACAGCTTTCAATGAAAGAAGGAGTACTTTATGTAGATGGTGGTTGGGAGACGATAATAACAAATTTAAGGGGTATTGCAAGTACTAGTGGTGTGCAATTTCTAGCTAAAAAGAATGTGTTGAAAATAGAGTATTGTGAAGGGAAACAAAGAATACAATGTTTTGACGATGAAATATTTGAAGCAGGTGCAGTCATTGTAACAACTCCACCGAAAGAGGCTTGTAAAATTATAAAAGGTGCAGAAGGAACAAGTTTGCAAAAATGGAGTGAACAATCTATACAAGTGACCGCGGCAGCGTTAGATATCGGTTTAAAACATTTACCGAATCCTTTGCATCATTTTGCATTGGGATTAGATCAACCTATATTTTTCACAAATCAATCGAGAGCAGCTAAATTAAGTGAAGATGGATCAATTGCAGTGAGTCTAATTAAGTATCACAACCCTGTGCTAGAGCTGAATCATATTCAAGAAGATAAAGAACAGTTAGAAAATACAATGGAATTGTTACATCCGAATTGGAAAAGAGAAGTTGTTGCACAGCAATATTTACCGAAAATATCGGTAGTACATGATTTTCCTCATATTGACCGTGTTGAAAACCCTGGCCCTAATATACGTGAAATGCCAGGTGTTTATATTGCAGGAGATTGGGTTGGACATGATGAAATATTAGCTGATGCTGCGGTAGCAAGCGGAAAACGTGCAGCGTTACACATTTTAAAGCAATCCGAAAGTGAGGCAGTTCATCATGGAAGCGGAGCAATTATATGAAACGTATCAATCATTATTATTTTCGTTAGCATACAGAATCCTTGGGAGTGTTATGGATGCTGAAGATATCGTCCATGACGTATTTATATCGCTTAATAAAAGGGAGGACATTCAATCTATTGAAAATATGAAAGCATATTTATGTAAAATGGTAACAAACCGCTCAATTGATAAATTACGTTCGGCAGCACATAAACGTAACGTATATGTCGGGATGTGGTTGCCAGAGCCATTTGTTGAAGAGATTAATGATCCATCAGAGTCATTTGTAATGAAAGAATCAATTTCTACGGCATATTTATTACTTTTACAACAACTGACTGAGGTAGAGAGGGTTGTTTTCATATTAAGAGAGGTTTTCAGTTATGACTACGAAGAAATCGCTTCAATTGTAGATAAGAGTAATGCGAACTGCCGAAAAATCTTTCAACGTGCACGAAAAAGTATTTTGGATAAGCCGAAGCAGTCAACATTAAGTACGAAAAAGATGGCTGCTTATGTGGAGAAATTTATATCATCATTACAGTGTGGGGATGCGCAAGGTATGTTAGAAGTATTAAAAATAGATGCAATATTGAAAGCAGATGGTGGTGGTAAAGTTACAACTGCAATTCATCCAATTTATTCTGCAGATAGAATTATACGTTTATTCTTTGGAATAGGGAAGAAGTTCCCGGTAGAGTACAATGTTGATTTTAAAATGGTAAATGGTGCCCCAGGCGTTATTGTTAAAGTAAATAATAAAGTGACTTATGTGCTGTCATTTACATTTGAGAATGAGAAAATCTCAAACATTTATATGATGGTGAATCCTGAAAAACTTATGCACTTAAATGCAACTGTATAAAAAAAGACGCATTTCTTTAGAAGTGCGTCTTTTTTTTATTTCTCTAACATTTCAAGAGGTACATCTTTTTCGCCGGCTACCTCAAATTTAATTTCCCCATCTTCTTCATAAATACGTGAAATAATCGGTATAGTAATCATTAATTTTTTATGCTGTTTTCGTTTTCGAGCAGCATCTAAGCTAATCACGTTCATTGTAAGCATCCTTTCTTCTAGAAATATATAAACAAAAGAAAATGCGTCCGGAAAGGGCGCTTAATTGAATTTGAAATACCGATTCATTTAATTGGGGTTTATATGATTTAACAACTGCAATTGAATTAAAAATAGTATGAATGGAATAATTGCACGTAGAAATTAACTTTACCAAAAAACGAAACAATATGCTATAAAAAAAATTAAATCTTTGTCGTATAACGAGAAAAAGATTTTTGTTTCGCATATAATGAAAGTAGACGGGCAGCAAGAGCTTTTTCATCATATTGCTTTGGAAAGGCGATGAAAAAATGGATACGTTAGATTCATTATTATTTCAACTTGAACAATATGGAGAAGAGCATGATCGAAATAAAAAAACACGGGAAGAAAAATTACGGAATATTTCTCGTGAAATGGGGCAATTTTTATCAATTTTAGTAAAAGGATGTAGTACAAAAAATATTTTAGAAATTGGAACTTCTAATGGCTATTCTACATTGTGGTTAGCAAACGCGGTAGAAGAAACAAATGGAAATGTAACAACTGTAGAGCTTTCTTCGGAACGAGTTGGAGAGGCACTTGTCAATTTTGAAAAGGCAAACCTTTTGCAAAGGATTGATGTTCATAATCAAGAAGCAGGGGCATTTTTAGATTCGCAACTAGACCATTCATTTGATTTTATTTTCCTAGATTCAGAGCGTACGCAATACATGTGGTGGCTTGAGCATATAAAACGCATTTTACAACCAAAGGGTTTTCTTGTTGTTGATAATGCTACTTCTCATGCGAGTGAGTTAGCCGAGTTTATAAACATGATTGAAGAAGATGAAATGTTTGAAACGGTGTTATTAGCATTTCAAAATGGAGCATTCGTAGCGCGCAAGAAGAAATAGGAGTGAGCGCAATATAATTATCACATTGAAAAAGGGTGTATGTCAAAAGATTGCGTACAGTAGGATAAAAAGAACATAATTTATATATGTAACATATTAAGAATCCGCCTTCAGCATGTCGTTCTCTAGGTCTTAAGTCTGAGGAAAATTATGTTGATTACAGGTATACTTATAGTAAGAAACAGGGAATGACTGCATATGCAGGTATTTCTTGAAAAATCGGTTTCAAACAAGTGGAATTCGATGATTGAGATGAAATATATAGTGCATATAAATTCGCACATATAAATAAAGGAGCGATTTTGTTGACTGAACTCGAGAAAAAAGAACCTGTATCGATTGTGAAAGATAATAATGTAGAAGTAGTGGTTGATACAGTTATAAAAGATGCAGAATTAGAGGAACTGAATAAAGAAGCTGATCTTTATGTACAAAAGTTAAATAGCGAGCAAAATACAGATTTATCAAAAGTATTGTCCCAGCTAGGAGATTTAGGGGATAAAGAGCAACAAGCAGCAGGACAAACGTTATCAGCATTAAAACGTCCTGTAACAGCGATGATGAATGGAAAGAACGAAGAAATTCCAAATACATTGTTAGAATTACGAAAAGTGGTATCAGAACTTGATCCGAATTCATTAAAAGCAAGTGGTATGAAGAAAATTATGTTTAAAGTATTCAAAAAAAATCCACTTGAAACATACGTGCATAAATATCAATCTATAGATAAGCAAATTGAGGAGATTATAAGATCCCTTCTAATTGGTCGTGACAACTTACAAGAAGATACAGTTGGTCTTGAAATGCTTAAAGAACAATCGCACGATAAAATTCACGCACTTGATAAGCAAGTATACTTAGGAAGAAAACTCGCTGGCATGCTGGAAGCTGAGAAACAAAATCCAGAACGTCAAAGAGATATTCCATTAATTAACGATGCATTAGAAAAGATTCTAGTGCGTACACGTAATATGCAGCAAGCGAAAAGTGTATTATTACAATCTATCGCATCTGTAGATATTATTAAGAAAAATAATGAAAAGTTAACAGAGGCAATTCGTAATGCAATTACGATGACGCAAAACGTCGTAACAGTTTCAGCTGCTATCCAGTTAGCATTAACAAATCAGCGTAAAACAATTGATGCAGTGAATGCGACAAATGAAGCAATTGAATCAATGGTATTAAGTAACTCACAAGCATTAAAACAAAACACAGAAGAAACAACAAAACTTCTTGAAAATCCTGCGATTAGCATGGATAAATTACGCGAATCATTCCAAAATGTATTTGCTGCGATTGAAGCTTCTGAGAAATCATCAGAACGTATTATCGAGTCAAGTAAGAAGTTTGTTATTGAACTAGATACATTTAATGATGAAATGAAACAAAAACTCATTCAGCGTCCAAGGAAATAACAGACTTTTAGAGGAGGTGAAAAAATGAGTTTTATTCAAACCGTATTAGTACTATTAGGCACTTTGCTTTTAATCGCATTTACTGTCGTTGTTTTAGTTGTATATTTCGGACGTAAACTGTATTTTTCATGGACGAAACCATATAAAAGAGCACATGATTCTTTAGATAAGTTATCGAATAAATCATTACCTTTTCTACAAGAATTTACACAACATCCGCTCTTTTATCGCTGGATTCGTACAGAAGGAAAGAAAGAACAGTATACATTAAACACTCTTTTCTGTGCATCGGGTCAACGTACGAGAGAGCAAGTATTCTCAATGTTACCGAAAGAAAAACAGAAAAAAGTACATGTAATGGCAAAAACAACGAAAAAACTTACAAATGAAGATATTGATGTAGCGGCGATGAAAGTAAAAGATTTTTTAAGACAAGAAACGCAGCAAACAGTAAAACCGACAGACTTATCGTTTTATAAATTGTATTTTTATGATCGATATCCAGATGCATTAAATACAATTCAAGCGTATAAGCGCTCAATAAATCCTTCATTACAACGAACGGTTGATGATATTACAATTTCAGTATTAAATGCCTTGCCGTATTATCAGGAGCAGCGTATGTTTGAACAACAACATAAACTTGAAACATTCTTAATGAAAGATTTAACTGCTATGCTATCGTTAGTCGTACAATTACCACCTTCACAACGACCAGAAAAAGAAGAAGAACTAAAAATCTACTTGCAAAATTTCCAAAAAGAAATGGAAGTAGTTGAGCGAGATATTCGTGATTCAATTGATCATGATTTGAATGTGAAGATGAGAGCAGCGACTGAGAAGTTTAAAAATAAATAAAAAAAGTGCCTTAAAGCTATAGTTCTTAGCTTTTAAGGCGCTTTTTTTATTAGATGTTATTTTGCTGTAACGGTTGTATGACTAGATGCAGCACTTTCATTATGCAATCGATCAATTGCAGTTACTACATACGTATACGTCTCTCCAGAAATAGCTGTTTTATCTATATAAATTTCTCCAAGCTTTGTTTTTCTAACAGTAGTAAGTAAATGTTTTGGATTTTCTATATCCACTTCATTTTTGCCATTTACACGGTAAATGGCGTAATAAGCAGAGTCATTCTCTCTATCATCAATGATACCTACAGCAATACCTTCATCTCTTGGAATGGCTCCTTTTAAAGTCGGTTGTTTTGGTGGTTCATGATCAAGCCAAGGCATAGGCGGGATTAATGCAGGATGTTTATATACGTCTTTTGCGAGTCTATCTTTAACTCCAAGTGGATTGTTATTAATATCTTTTAAGCTAAAATGCATACTACCTTTTATTTCTGGATATAACCGGTTTAATGCAATTTGTCTTGGATATTCTTCCGGATCAGACCAAGCGAGGACAGAGTTATTATTAATTTTATAGGCTGCCTGACCGATGTATAGGTGAATTGGTTTATTATTTGTTTCTTTTACCCACCAGTCTACTAATATGTCATATGCAGCTGGTGTGAAACCAATATTCCAATATATTTGCGGTGTAATGTAATCAATGTATCCTTTTTGTATCCACTCACGTGTATCAGCATAAAGATCATCATAGTTTCTTTGACCTGCAGTTGTGTTAGATCCAGTTGGATCGTCAGCTATATTTCGCCATACGCCAAACGGACTTATACCAAACTTTACGTATGATTTTTCTTGTTTTATAGCAGTATTTAAATCTTTGACAAGTTCATTTACATTGTCACGTCGCCAATCTTCTATATTTGTAAATCTACCGTTATTATAGGTTTCGTACGTTTTTTGATCGGGGAATTCTTCACCTGCTACTTTATATGGATAAAAATAATCATCCATATGTATCGCATCAACATCATAATTTTGCACGATTTCTAAAGCACCTTCAGTTATAAATTTTTTCACTTCTGGAATACCAGGATTGTAATATAATTTTCCGCCATAAGGTACAACCCAATCCGGATGTTGCCTTGCAGGATGATTATTTGATAATCGATTTATATCAGTGTGATTCATCGTTATTCGGTACGGATTCATCCATGCGTGGAATTCTATATTTCTTTTATGAGCTTCTTCAATCATAAATGCGAGCGGGTCGTATCCAGGATCTTTTCCTTGTGTACCTGTAATGTATTCAGACCAAGGACCGTAATGGGAAGGGTAAAAAGCATCAGCAGTTGGTTTTATTTGTACAACGACTGCATTCATACCGGTGTTTTTTACATCTTCTAATAATCTAATAAATTCTTGTTTTTGATTTTCGATGGGTAAGCCAGTTTTTGAGGGCCAATCAATATTTAGAACAGATGCAATCCATACAGCACGTAATTCATGTTTTTTGTACGTAGCATTTACTTCAGCGTAAGTAGAGTGAGGAAAAATGAAAGAGAAAGGAATAAAAAAGATGGCGATACAACATATCATTAATAAACGTTTAACAATCATTTATACGCCTCCCTATTATATCGTTAACTAATATGATATCCGAGTTGAGGTTGTTCTTACAATTGAGAAAAATACATATTGAAACATTAATTTAATAGGAAAAATATTTTTAGTGAAATTTACTTTCATCATAACTAAATTCTTTCACTTCTTCATATGCTTGTTAGTAAAGTGAAACTTCCTTTCATTCGAAGGGGCTAATTTATAAGTATAGGAGGATTAATAAATGAAGGTTTTATTCGTTTGTTCTGGAGGAATGTCCAGTGCAATTGTTGTAAACGCTTTAAAAAAAGAAGCGGAGAAAAAAGGGGTAAACATGGAAGTGCATGCGATTGGAACAAATGAGGTGGAAGAAGAAGTGAAGAATGGCTGGGATGTTGTAATGGTTGCACCTCAAGTAAGACATCGATTCGATTCAGTTAAAAAATTTGCAGAAGAGGAATCTATTCCGTGTGGTATCATTCCGCCACAAGCATATACACCGCTTGGTGGACCGGCTTTGTTAAAAACTGTAAATGAATTAATTAGTTAGGGGGAAGCGTTATGAATAAGTTTGTCACGTTTCTTGATAAAAACTTATCTGGACCGATGGCAAGGCTTTCTGAACAGAGGCATTTACAAGCAATCCGTGATGGAGTTATTTCAGCGTTACCATTTATTATAGTAGGAAGTTTCTTTTTAATCGTAGCATTTCCACCATTACCGAAAGATAGTTTCATATCCGTTTGGGCATTAAAAAATCAAACAAGTATATTAATACCATATCGTTTAACGATGTTTATTATGTCGTTATATATAGCATTTGGAATAGGATATAATTTAGCGAAAAGTTATAAGCTAGATGCTTTATCAGGAGCACAGCTTGCAGTATGTTCCTTGCTATTAACGTTAACACCTGAATTAATTGATAAAAAAGGGTTTATGCTTCCGATGACAAATCTCGGAGGTCATGGATTATTCGTGACGATGATTGTTTCTATTTTATCAGTTGAGATTTTAAGATTTTGTAAGAAGAAAAACGTAACGATCAAAATGCCAGAACAAGTACCACCGTCAGTAGCGCGTTCGTTTGAAGCACTTATACCTGCGGCTTTCGTTATTATTATTATGAGCATTATTACTGTCGTTTTTAAAGTAGATGTACATTACGTTGTGGATAAATTAGCAGCACCATTAGTTAAAGCTGGTGATAGTTACTTTGGCGTTATTATACCAGTATTTTTAATTACATTTTTCTGGTCTTTCGGGATACACGGTGTATCCGTTGTAGGCACTGTTGCGAGACCACTTTGGGATGTGTATTTAGGGAAGAACGGTGAAGCTGTAGCAAGTGGCGCGAGCCATTTTCCATTCATTGCACCAGAGCCGTTTTATCAATGGTTTATTTGGATTGGTGGTTCGGGCGCAACGCTAGGACTTGTATTAGCCATGATAGTTTTTGGTAGATCAAAATATTCGAAAGCATTATCGAGAAGTTGTATTGTGCCTGGAATTTTTAACATTAATGAACCAGTTATATTTGGTTTACCAATTGTCCTAAATCCAATCTTAATTATTCCTTTCGTTATTACACCACTAGTAACAGCTACTATAGCATATTCTGCAACTGCAATGGGATTTGTAACACCAACACACATTATGCCACCGTGGACACTACCAGCTCCAATTGGTGCATATTTAGCTACAGGAGGTGATTGGCGTGCAGTTGTATTAGTTTTAATAAATATAGCAATATCATTCCTTATTTATCTACCATTCTTTAAAATGTACGACAAAAATATGCTTGAAATTGAAAAGAGTGGAGACGGAGAATCTGTTAATCCGTGATTTTTAAACTGTCTTTATGAGTGATAGGTATTCTGCCTATCACTTCTTTCACATGTAGTCCAGAGAGGGTGAAATGGAATGAATATAAAATTTAGTTATAAAGGTGTATTTTTATTACTATTTGGAGTGATATGTGCGAATTTACTATTTGTACCTTTATTAAGAATGCTGAATTTATCACAAATGCATAGTATATGGCTTGTTACAAGCATTGCGGCAAGTATTTTGCTTACAGTAGTTGTTTCTTTTATTGATGGATCATTTGCATCAAAGCCTCAGTTGTTTTTTAGATTTATAATATTTTCAATTGGTTGTACGTTTGTAACTTACATGATTGTTTTTTAGTAAGGGGAGGTTATGCATGTTATGTATATTGCAGGGGTAATGTCCGGTACTTCGTTAGACGGAATAGATGTAGCACTCGTTCATATAGAAGGAAGAGGTGTAGGTTCTAAAGTTGAACTAATACATTTTACTACTGTGCCGTTTTGTAATGATATGAAAAATGAGATCCAGCAGGCATTATCAATAGAAAATTCAAATGTACAACTTATATGCAGTTTAAATTTCAAACTTGGTTTATGCTTCGCAGGTGCTGTAAAGGAAGTTTGTAAAGAGGCCAATTTTCCTTTGGGACAATTAGATGTAATTGGTTCTCACGGACAAACGATTTATCATCAGCCAAAGCAAGATGGTACTATGATTCCTTCCACATTACAAATTGGAGAACCAGCAGTAATTGCGTATGAAACGAAAACGACAGTTATTTCTAATTTTCGAACGATGGATATGGCAGCAGGGGGACAAGGTGCACCACTTGTACCATATTCAGAGATTATTTTGTATCGTCACCAAACTAAAAATAGACTACTACAAAATATTGGCGGGATCAGTAATGTTACCGTAATACCAAGTCAACTAAGTGAGAAGAGCGTAATAGCATTTGATACAGGTCCAGGTAATATGGTAATGGATGAAGTATGTCAAAGGTTATTTCAGTTGCCATATGATCAAAATGGTAAGGTTGCAAAACAAGGAGTAGTTGTGGAAGAAATTTTGACATATTGTATGAGTCATCCATTTTTGAAAATGAATCCACCGAAATCAACTGGTAGAGAACAGTTTGGAGAAGAATTTGTAAGTGAATTATTGAAGCGGTTTGAAAAGCATAGTAAAGAAAATATATTGACGACTCTCACGATGTTTACTGCAAGTTCAATTGTTTATCATTATAAGGAGTTTATTTTGCCGTATTATGAAATTGATGAGGTAATTCTAGGTGGTGGCGGAAGTTATAATGATACACTTGTAGAAATGATACGGCATGGATTGAAAGAAGAAAAATGTACATTATTCCTTCAGGAGGATATAGGCTATTCTTCAGAAGCGAAAGAAGCAATCGCATTTGCTATTTTAGCAAATGAAACATATCATCGTAATCCGAGTAATGTGCCGAGCGCAACAGGTGCAACGCAATCTGTAGTTTTAGGGAATATAACATTCCCTCCAATAAGATGATGAAAATGAGGCGAACATATGAAGTACATGATTGGAATAGACGGCGGGGGAACGAAGACAGAAGCGATTGCATTTGATAAAGACGGAAATGAACTTGTAAGAGCTACAAGTGGTTTTGGGAATATATTAATAGATTTTGAAGAAGCTTTTGTGCATATTACGGAAGTGATTGATCAATGCCAGAAAGGATTATTAAATGGGCATTGCGTTTGTATTTGTTTAGGGTTAGCGGGGATAAGTGGAATAAATACGGATGAATTAACAGTACGTTTAAAAAAGAAGTACGGAACAAAAATTGAAGTTTTAAATGATGCAATGATTGCACATGCAGCTGCTTTAAAAGGGAAGGATGGAATTTTAACGATTGGCGGTACAGGTGCAATTTGTATTGGAAAGAAAGGAGAAGTGTACGAGTATAGTGGTGGATGGGGACATATTTTAGGAGATGAAGGAAGCGGATATTGGATTGCGTTACAAGGTTTAAAGAGAATGGCAAATCAATTTGATCAAGGAGTTACACTTTGTCCATTAAGCTTAAGGATTCAAGACGAGTTTCAACTATTAACATCGTCTCATATAAAACAACTAGTATATAGTTTTTCAAAAGATAAAGTTGCAGCAATTGCACCGCTAATTATTGAGGAAGCGAGAAATGGGAATGATGATGCACATAAAATTATTCTACAAGCGGCTAAGGAATT
The DNA here is from genome assembly GCF_022663605.1 of Bacillus cereus group sp. BfR-BA-01379. Taxonomy (NCBI): domain Bacteria; kingdom Bacillati; phylum Bacillota; class Bacilli; order Caryophanales; family Bacillaceae; genus Bacillus; species Bacillus cereus group sp. BfR-BA-01379. Next base: position 53,540 of record NZ_JAKUFT010000012.1, on the reverse strand, counting down.
AACAAGAATGACGGTGAATATTTACAATAAGATGCAGTTTAATTTATCCGCTTCAATTGCAGTAAGTGGCAGCATACTGCGTTTCGTTCCTGAAATATATGCTGAGTTTAAGAAATGCTGTGAGAAAAGTATAGGAGATGTTACGTTTGTATCACAATCAGAACCAGCAGTGAAAGGAAGCTATTATTTAATGAAGAATATATATTTTAAAAAATAGCTTCATGAGAATTTTTGTATGATTTGTAAATATATGATGTTAAAATGTATAAAGGGATGTGGATAAAAAAGTACAATATACATAGTTCTTGAATATTGTATATGTATTCCCATGTAGAAAGTGAATGATTATATGATTAATAGTATGCAATTTTTGTATTTGGTGGTTTCTTATTTATTTGGAAACATATTGACCGCTTATATAGTAACGAAATGGAGACATAACGTCGATATACGGGATGAAGGAAGCGGTAATCCTGGTGCAAGAAATATGGGGCGTGTATATGGAAAAGGATATTTCATCGCTACATTTTTAGGTGATGCAATCAAAGGGGCAATCGTAGTTTCTATTGCAAAATACCTTTTTGGAGATTCAACATTTGTAATGGTAGCTTTAATGGCTGTTTTACTTGGACATATTTATCCAATTGTATTTAAAGGCAAGGGCGGAAAAGGCATATCAACATTTATCGGAGGATTAATCGCATTTGATTATTTGATAGCGCTTACTCTTGTTGCTGTTTTCATTATATTTTATTTAATCTTTAAAGGATTTACTAAGCCAGGGTTAATTACAATCGCTTGTTTACCAGTTTGCATGATTTTATATTCTTACTCAATTGTTACGACTATTTTAAGTGCTCTTATCATTGTACTTATTTTATATGTAAATCGAGAATGAAACGAACTTTTCATAAGTGGAGTAAATCTCCACTTATAATTTTTATTCAATACATAAAGGAGAGAAGGCATGGGGTTAATATATAAAGTTGCTGATCAAGCTTGGGAATTTGAATGTATACATAAATTGAATTATAAAACATTTGTAGAAGAAATTCCGCAACACGAAGAAACGAAAGAGCGTGTTCGTATTGATCGTTTTCATGATGAAAATACATATTTAATTTGTTTAGATGACGATAAGTTAGTAGGTATGGTTGCATTGCGAGGAAAACGACCATTCTCATTAGACTATAAAATTACAAATTTAGATTTGTATTTGCAAGAACATGGAGAACATGTATATGAAATTCGTTTACTTTCAGTAGAACGTGAATACCGAAATGGAAGAGCATTATTAGGTTTAATTCGCTTTTTACATCGTTATTTGCTTCTAAATGGATATGAATTAGCACTCATTTCTGCTACAACACGTGAACTACCTTTATACGAACAAATGGGATTCAAATCTTTCCATACGTTAGTTGGAACAGAAGAAGCAGCCTTTCAGCCAATGTATGTTACCCCTGCTATGTTTGAAGAGTCGAGTGTAGGAGGAATAATGACGAAAGAATACACATTTTTACCAGGTCCAGTAGATATTGAAGAAAATGTTCGAAAGGCATTTTCTACTAAGTCTATTTCGCATCGTTCTAAGTCATTTCAAGTGACAATGGAAAATGTGAAAAAACGTTTACTGCAAATGACAAAAGCACAAAGTGTGCAAATATTGTTAGGAACAGGGACGTTAGCAAATGATGCCATTGCTTTACAGTTACGTTCTTTAAAAGGGAAAGGACTAGTATTAACAAATGGGGAATTCGGTAATAGATTAGTTGGACATGCAGAACGCGCGCAATTACATTTTGATACGTATAAAATAGAAATGGGAGAACCATTTATTTATACCGAATTAGAAAAAATAATGGAAACTGGCAATTATGAATGGCTTTGGTTTGTTCACCATGAAACATCAACTGGAATGTTAAATGATTTAGACGAACTAAATATTTTATGTGAAAAGTATAAAGTGAAACTATGTGTAGATTGCATTAGCTCAATTGGAGCAATACCGATAGATTTGAAAGATGTATATTTTGCAAGCGGTGTTAGTGGAAAGGCAATTAAATCGTTTACTGGATTATCTTTCGTTTTTTATAATCACAATGTGAAAGTAAATGAGGCATTACCGGCCTATATGGACATTGGTATGTACGAAGAAAATGACAGTATTCCATATTCTCATTCATGGAATTTAATGTATGCATTGCAAGAAGCCTTAAAACGATTTGATGATGAAATGGCATTTGAAAAAATAAAAGAGACGTATGCATATATTGAACAAGCTATAACTACTATGGGTTTAAAACTTGTTTCACCTAAAGAACATGCTGCACCAATCATACTTACCATTCAATTAAAAGAAGGTCAGTCTTCTAAAGATGTAGGTGATGCGTTGGCGTTACAAGGATATATCGTCCATTATGAATCAGCGTATTTACAAAAGAATAAATGGATCCAAATTGCATGCCTGAATCATTACAAAGAACGTGATATGAAGAGGATGTTGAATTGTTTACAACTGTGTGTATTACAGAGTGAGGTACATATATAAAGACTTTTTCTTAATATAGATGGTTTCGTATAAAGGAGTTGCTATATACGAAAACTGAGGAATAGATCATTGGATGAGGTGTTAATATGATAACTAAAAAACTACCGTTACATATAGATGATATTAAAAAAGCTCAAAACATTTTAGACAGAAATGCTCGTAAAACGCCATTAGTAAAATCATTTTATTTGACTAGTAAAACAGGCGGAGAAATTCACTTGAAATTAGAAAATATGCAATTAACGGGTTCTTTTAAATTCCGTGGTGCATTTAATAAAATGTCACAGCTAACAAATCAGGAAAAAGAGAGAGGAGTAATTGCTTGTTCCGCTGGTAATCATGCACAAGGAATTGCTTTATCAGCACATTTACTTAGTATTAAGAGTAAAATTGTTATGCCAATTTCTGCACCTCAGGCGAAAGTTGAAGCAACTAGAGGATATGGATCAGAAGTGATTTTATATGGTGAAACTTTTGATGATGCGAAGGCAAAATGTGAGGAGATTATTAAGGAAACAGGTGAAACATACTTACATCCATATGACGATATAGAAGTAATGGCTGGTCAAGGTACAATAGGATTAGATATTCTTGATGATATGTGGGATGTAGATACTGTCATTGTACCAATTGGCGGAGGTGGAATTATTTCTGGTATTGCTGTAGCATTAAAATCTTTTAATCCATCCATTAATATTATTGGTGTCCAAGCAGATAATGTTCATGGGATGAAGGCATCTTATGACAAAGGTACGATTGTAGAACATTATGAGGCACCTACTATAGCAGATGGTTGCGCAGTTAAAATACCAGGCGATTTAACTTTTGAAATAGTAAAAGAATTAGTAGATGATATTGTAACTGTATCAGAAGGTGAATTAGAAGTAGCGATGAAAGACTTATTACAACGCGGTAAAGCTGTTGTAGAAGGGGCTGGCGCATTAGCTACTGCTGCTCTACTTGCAGGGAAAGTGGATCCATATATTAAAGGGAAAAAGGTAGTCGCGGTTATATCTGGTGGGAACGTAGATTTGCAGCGCATTTCCAGTGTTTGTGAGCAATTTTTTGTAGCTAATGAAGTGAAATAGTATTTAAAAAACATGAATTTTATGGAAGAAGAGCTAAGACAACTAATCTTAGCTCTTACTTTTTGTTTACCGTATAGGGCATATTATAATATACATGCTTTATTTTTCGTATTGTGAATTATTATATTTTATCGTCTACTTTCATAGATAACTCAAATAATTATATCAATATTGTCGAAACGGAAACAGAAATTTAATATAATGGTTTTAAAGTATGAATGAGCTGTTAGGAGGATAGACCATGAACAAGGAAGAACAGGTCATGAACGGTTTCAGGGAATTATATAATAAGATGGTTTGGCTTAATAAGGATAAAATGGAAGAAGGTCTTAAAGGTTTTAAGTCTTCTGAAGTACATTGTATTGAATACATTGAAAACAATGCCGATTCTAACGTGACACAACTTGCAGAGGCTTTTTATGTGACTCGCGGTGCAATAAGTAGAATGACTAAGAAGCTCATAAACAAAGGCCTTATCGAAAGTTACCAGAAATCAGAGAATAAAAAAGAAATCTATTTTAAGCTTACTGAACAAGGGAAAGAAATATATAAAATTCACGAAGAGTTGCACAATGAGTTTCAACAACGGGATAAAGCTGTATTTGAGCAAGTAACCGAGGCGGAATTCGACAGCATTATTAACTTCGTGGAAAAGTATAGTAGGCATTTGGATGCAGAAATAAAGAAACAAGGTATACATATTAAGTCGTAAATTTTTCTGTTAATGCCAGATGTATTTAAATAATAAAAAGGTAGCCTGTTCACGGGAAGGCTACCTTTTTATTATTTATTTTTTGTTGACTAATCAACAAAGTGGAGTTATTATTTTGTTGACAAAACAACAAAAAACGAGAGGAGAAATTAAATGTCTATATTTAGATCACAAAATGAAAGTGAAACTGAAAAAAACATAGATAAACATGCTTTAATATTTGGCCTTATTTCTGTATTTCTTTGTGGTATAGGTTTCAGTATCATCATGCCAGTAGTGCCATTCTTAGTGCAGCCTTATATAAGTAGTCCGGAAGAACAGGCTCTAGTTGTTACGCTACTGACCTCTGTTTATGCGGTCTGCGTGTTTTTCGCTGCTCCTGCACTCGGAGCTTTGAGCGATAAATACGGCCGTCGTCCATTACTATTAATATGTCTTTTCGGTTCTGCAATCGGGTACTTAGTTTTTGGTATAGGAGGGGCTTTATGGGTACTATTTGCTGGACGTATAGTAGAAGGAATAACAGGCGGGAGCATCAGTACAATTTTTGCATATTTTGCAGATATCATTCCCTCAGAACAGAGAACGAAGTATTTTGGGTGGGTGAGTGCAGTGGTAGGTGCAGGAACCATTATCGGACCAACTCTGGGGGGATTACTTGCAAAGTTTGGTCATTCTGTGCCATTGTATTTTGGAGCGCTTATAACTTTATTAAATGTTTTATATGGGATGAAATATATGCCTGAGAGTCTTGACAAAAATAATAGGTTAAAAGAAATTACTTTTGTAAGGTTAAATCCTTTTGCACAGCTGGCAAACATACTTTCTATGAAAAATTTAAAATGGTTACTTGTCTCAGCGTTTTTACTTTGGATACCTAACGGATCTTTACAAGCAATTTTTACACAATTTACGATGGATACTTTTAGCTGGAAGCCTGCACGAATCGGGCTTATGTTCTCAATTATGGGCTTTCAAGATATCATTTCACAAGCTTTTATAATGCCAAAGCTTGTGATCAAGCTTAGTGATAAACAAATAGCTATGCTTGGAATGGTTTCGGAGGTTATTGGCTACAGTTTTATTGCAGCATCTGCTTTATTTTCCTTATATCCTCTTCTAATCATTGGGATGTTACTGTTTGGTTTTGGTGACTCAATTTTCGGGCCTTCATTCAATGGGATGCTTTCAAAGTCTGTCGATTCTAGTGAACAAGGAAGGATTCAAGGCGGTAGCCAATCTATTCAAGCTTTGGCAAGAATGATTGGTCCAATTATTGGAGGGCAAATCTATGTATCACTTGGTCATGCTGCACCTGCTTTTATGGGGATGATTCTTATAGTAGTTGCAATAGCTGTTTTGTATAGGGGGACGCATGTAACTGTATAAACTATATGCACTAATATTGTCTATATTCCTTTATTGAAATCAAATGAATAAGAACGAATAATAGGGTGTCGGAACTTAAGAATAAGTGCTGGCACCCTAATTTTCTAAGGCTAGAGAGTTAAGAGAATTTCTGTTGTTTCTGACACGATTTCCTCTGTAAAAGCACAATTGATGCAGGATAATATTCAATGGGGTACATAGAGTTTTCCTTAATTAAAAATTGGCTTTAGTTGAAAGTAAAAAAGTAGGGAAATGACTAACTATTTTAAGTCACGCTTGAGCTGAAGTAAATAATGATTCCATTTTCATTCTACTCTTCTCGCGAATTTCAGCGTCGGCATGGCGCATTACATATTTATGCGCTATAGCGATTGCTAAAACATCATCTAATAAGCCAATCCCAATAATAGCAGCTATATCTGGAATGAAGTCGATTGTTAGCACGTAATAGGATAAAGCGGCTAATATGATGAATTTCGCTTTAGTAGGTAGCTCTTTTTTTCTCATTGTGTAGTATAAAATAATACTTTCATATACGCTTGATTTCCCGAGGTTCGCTGAGCTTTTTTTGAATTTTTTCCAAAGTGTCTGTTTCTCCATATAAACACTCCTTTTACAAAAACATAGATTTTTAAAAGGATAGACAAAGAAGTGAGGAAATAATCAATTGTATTGGTTTTCTTATTGTATATTTCCATAAAAATAAGGAATTACCTGTTCAAAAATAATAGAATGTTGGTTATGTAATGACTTACAGAGTTTCGTTACATAAGTATGTACAGTAAAATGTATGTGGATGATTTATATATTATTAAACATTTAATAACAGGTATGGGGGAAGAAAAATGAAGATAATAGAACTACCAATTGAATTTGAATTTAACGGGGCAAAACAATGTATTTATCCGAGCTTAGTTCTAATAAATAATGAATTAACTTTAGTAGATACGGGTTATATCAACTTTTTACCTTTAATTGAAGATGTAATTTTAAAACAAGGGTATGAGATGAAAAACTTAAAAAATATAATTATTACTCATTATGATGACGATCATATAGGATCTTTATATGATTTCAAAGTGAAATATCCTCACGTGAATATTATTGCTAGTGAAATTGAATCCCACTACATTAATGGTGAAATAAAATCGGAGAGACTAGTTCAAGCAGAAGACATGTTACAACGTATGCCAATTGAAGAGAAAGAATTTGGTGAATGGTTTATACAACAATTAAAAAATATAAGACATGTTTCCGTCGATGAAAAAGTATATGATGGTCAAATGATTTTGAAGGACACATGTCAAATTGTAGCGACACCAGGACATACTTTGGGGCATATTTCATTATATTTTCCGAATTCAAACTGTGTAATTACAGGGGATGCGGCCGTTCAAGAAAATTGTGAATTAGTAATAGCTAATCCGAATTTTTGTTTAGATATAGAAAAAGCGGAAGAATCTTTAAAGAGAATTAAGAACCTTAAAGCAGCAACGTATTATTGTTATCATGGAGGAAAACTCATTATATAAAATATTTAAAAACCGATCTTTCCCATATCGAAAAGATCGGTTTTTTTAATTCATAGATTCTGCAATTTTAATTAAATCTTTTACGTTATATTCTCCTTGTATATGGCGTTTGTTACCAATTGCAATTGTATATTGAAAACCATTCTGCTGAAAGATAAGCTCATATGCTGAATCAAAATGAGGATTATATAATGCTTTTATATTATTTTTTAAGGTGTAGAACTTAGCTCCCCTAAGTACATAGAAGCCTAATTTGTTTTGAACTGGAGAAACAGTGATTTTAAAAATCCCATTAATATCGTCATTGTAGTATTGGAGGTTTAAGTAATTGTTATAGATATACCCTTGAAATTCGTGAATTTCGAACGGGAATTTTGTAGGAGTAAGTATATGTTCCTTACACTTCATTTCATATTTTTTTACAATAGTAGCTTCTTTCATAAGAGGATTCGTTCCATCATAAATTTGATTAATTCGAGATATTTTATTATTTTTTGTTACTATTTCTAAAATGTAACCAAGAGTAAATCTATCATCAGTGTCTTTGAAATAAGAAATAAGAATTGTAGTATCTTCTTTAGGAGACGGTACTATTTTAATTTCATGAATTTGTTTATTTGTTTGGAAAGTAGGTAGTTCAACTCCATCTGTTACATATGACCTCATTAATTTTTCATCATTTTTGAGTAAAGCATGTTTGAATTCACTTATTACATCTGTTTGAGATTTCGCCATTATAATTGTATTGGATTGAAAATATAGTAAGAAAAATACGCAAAAAATCTTTATGAATGTATTGGTCAATTTTATCACCCTGTAACTATGTTTCCTTAACATTGAAATATATATGTATAGGAGGGGAGAAGATGAGTTTACTGCTTGATGTAATAATGGCTATAATTACATTCTATCCTCGAAATGATATGAAATTAAAACATCATATTGCAAAGTTAAGTGAATTCGAGTGGTTTCGAAGGCTACACTAAGATACAAAGTATACAAGTTTAATTTGGAGTAATAGAAAAATTAAAAAGTTAATTTTGTCTACGACTAATATGGAAGCGTTAAGAAATTCGGAGAAAAAACAAAAAGAATTTGTCCAACTAGTACACGATGAATATAAAAAAAGAAGATAAGAATTTTTTTATTTTTCATATTTGGCGAAACAAATGGTACAATGAAAGCTAATGTGAAAAATAAGGAAAAGAAGTGGTCTATTTGAAAAACTTTTTAGAATTAGGAATTAGTGAAACTTTTAATCATACATTACGTGAAAATGGAATTACAGAAGCAACACCAATTCAAGAGCAGGCAATTCCTGTTATTATGTCAGGTAAAGATATTATTGGGCAGGCGAAAACTGGAACGGGTAAAACGTTAGCATTCGTGTTACCGATTTTAGAAAAAATCGATCCAGCGTCTAGTGATGTTCAGGCTTTAATTGTTGCACCAACAAGGGAACTAGCACTGCAAATTACAACTGAAATTAAAAAAATGCTTGTTCAAAGAGAAGATATTAATGTACTAGCGATTTATGGCGGGCAAGATGTAGCACAACAATTGAGAAAATTAAAAGGCAATACACATATTGTTGTTGCGACACCAGGACGATTATTAGATCATATACGTCGTGAAACAATTGATTTAAGTAATCTTTCAACGATTGTATTAGATGAAGCGGATCAAATGCTTTATTTCGGTTTCTTATATGATATTGAAGATATTTTAGATGAGACACCTGGTAGTAAACAAACGATGTTATTCTCAGCAACGATGCCAAAAGATATTAAAAAATTGGCGAAACGTTATATGGATGAGCCGCAAATGATTCGAGTAGAAAGTGAAGAAGTAACGGTAAATACAATTGAGCAGCGTGTCATTGAGACGACAGATCGTGCAAAGCCAGATGCACTTCGTTTTGTTATGGATCGTGATCAGCCATTTTTAGCAGTTATTTTCTGTCGTACAAAGGTTAGAGCAAGTAAGCTTTATGATAATTTAAAAGGACTAGGTTATAATTGTGCTGAACTTCATGGTGATATACCTCAAGCGAAACGTGAAAGAGTCATGAAGAGTTTCCGCGAAGCTAAAATTCAGTACTTAATTGCGACTGATGTAGCAGCTCGTGGACTTGATGTAGATGGTGTAACGCATGTATTTAACTTTGATATTCCTGAAGATGTAGAAAGTTATATTCACCGCATTGGCCGAACAGGACGTGCAGGTGGATCAGGTATAGCAATTACGTTCGTTGCAGCGAAAGATGAAAAACATTTAGAAGAAATTGAAAAAACGCTCGGTGCACCATTGCAAAGAGAAATAATTGAACAACCGAAGATAAAACGTGTAGATGAAAATGGAAAACCGGTACCAAAGCCGGCTCCAAAGAAATCAGATCAATATCGTCAAAGAGATAGCCGCGAAGGTTCAAGAAGTGGTTCAAAAAGTGGCTCAAGAAATAGTTCGAGAAATGATAACAATCGATCATTTAATAAGCCAAGTAATAAGAAAAGTAGTACAAAACAAGGTCAGCAAAGACGTGGCCGTTAAATAGTTATTTTTGAGAAGAGTCGCAGATCGCTGCGGCTCTTTTTTTGTTTGTATACAACAAGGGTGATGCCGAGAAAAAACTAAAATTTCATTCACCGTATTTAAAACTTATAAAGGAAATTTTATAGTCCAAAACCAGTAGAGAAAGGGTATTACAACCATGTTGCAATTCAAGAATAATTGCAAATTACGTATGAACAATATTTAATCGAAAAAAATTGAGAGAAAGTAATTCATACTAGCTCCTCTGATGATGATACGAATTATGAAAAAATCAATTGGTATAACGATACGAAAATATCTTTTGCAAACAAAGAATTGGACGATTTGGTGAAAGAAATTCGTAACACATACAAACGGTACGGGGATGTTATGCTGCAGCAAAAAGAGAAAGGAACTTATTATGTCTACTATTTCGGTAGACCACTTTGGTTGAAAAAAAGGGATTAAAGTGAGCGAGTATTTTCATTACACATTCCGCAATTATTGAAATGGAACAAGAGAAGTTTATGAGGATTAAACTCGTATTCGGGTACGATTGTTGGAAACTTATTTTGTTAGTTTTGTTCGATGGGGAACTCGAGAAACACAACCGCCATCCTAATTGGGAAATTGCTTACTACGAGGGTGAAGGTAATGCAGTGTGAAGTTAACAGAAGGGATAGTATACGAAATAAGAAAAAAGGACTAGCAGTCGTACCTGCCGTCCTTTAATAGGAGAAAAAGTAATCTTATTTAGAACTACGCATAAACAGAAAATCTGCTTGTAATTAGTTTTGCCATAAATATACGTGTCTATACACAAAAAGGGATAAGTAAAAAATACTTATCCCCGGAAGGGAAATCCCAAGCATCAAAATGGCTCGTATTGGTCTGCAGGTTCAAAAGTAGTATATGTAAAACAAAAAATCTCATACAAAAAGCAGACAACGACTTTGGTTGTCTGCCAGTGAGTTCAATGAGTTAGCTAATTGTGATAATTTGCATCCCCATTACGAGAAGAGTGAAGCTACTAGTTCAAACAGCTTGTTGGTATTATTTTCGATTTCTTAAAAAATATACAGAGAAAGCAGATAAGTGAAGAACCTACCTGCTTCTGCTGTAACAAAAGAAAGAAGTATTGGCCGTGGACACGGCGGCTTGAAAATAGTATGTATTTTTATTTGAAAAATATTCGAGGGGTGAAAAAACATGGAATGTTTAATAAATGGTGTTTGCGAAATTAATCAGCTAATTAGTAAAACAAAGAGAAAAACAATGAGAAAATATAACAATAAAAAGGTAAATGTCCAAAAGAGCGATGAGTATAAAGTGATACAAAATAGTTATATTAAAGTTTGATTTTTATAAAAAATAAAGCACACATATAAGTGTGCTTTTATGAACGCTTTAGATTTGTATGGCTAGATAGTCACCATACAATAAAATATGCTTGTTTGATATAAATGTGAGTCAAATCTATAACATATATTTTGGTGTGTAGAAAGAAGAATAAATGTTAATTAGCCAAGCATATTTTTTTATTAACGAATCTGCGTAACTGTTAACGCTGCAGAACGAATATCTACTGTACCAATTACTTCAACGGGTACAATTTGAATTAAATCATCAGGGTTTAAGTTAATTAGAATGACACCACTGGATACATCGACTTCACCAGTTCCGAAAATATTGGAACGGACTGCAGTTCCAGATCCTGCAATAATATTAGTTGATGTGTTTAGCGTCAAGAAAAAGCGTGCTGCTTCTGGGGCTACTGGAACGTTATCGAGGCTGATTGTTAATGTATAACTGATTTGATAGATACCAGCTACTTGAATTCTAATACCAGTTCCAGTACTAATTGTATCATTGATTACAGGGACGGTAATATTAGGATTTGGGCCCGTACTAGGTAGTAGTAGTGGTGTGAATAGTGTTGCGAATTGAGGTGAAGTAGCATTAAAAGCAAAACCGAGAGCTGGTAGTGTGCTAGGGGCTTGTGCTCCGCAATTAAAGCTTGTGTGCTTACGACTAGATGAACGCATATTTTCACTCCTTTCTTTCATTTAGATTGCGTGAGTAATAACCTTATGTTTTGGACAAGCGTAATACAATATATGAAAATTTATAGTTAATAGTGCAGAGTTGTACTGTTATGGATAAAACTAACTGCCTGTTTTACAAAAGGAAACATAATAAAAAGAGCACACATATAAGCATGCTCTTTAACAAGAAAGGTAGATTTCTATAAGTGGATTGCCTCTATACAATAACATATGCTTGTCCAATTTAAACGTAAAAGGTTTTAACAAAAATCGCTATTTGGTATCTAATTTGTTTATTTAAAAAGAGCACCAAACTATGATAACTAGGTACGTCATAAATAACAATCTATAGGGATTTTGTTTAATGTGGCTGTATTGTCCAACAAGAACAATACCATAAGAATTGGTAACTTAGAAGGCTAGAGACTGTACTAAATGAGTTATGGTTAGTACCTAATCGATATTATTGACGGAATATTGGGTTTTATTAAGGGGAACCTAAAAAGAGCATCTTTGAAAAGTGTTCTTTAAGGGAAATGTGAGATGTTAAAAAGAAAATTAAGTTTTTTGCTTAGAGATAATATATTATTATTTCCTCATAATGTGATGACGAATCAAAAAAGAACAGTTAACAAATGTTAACTGCTCGTTCTAATGGTGACTATCTAGATGCATAAATGTAGTTTGTCCAAGAATAGGGATAACCATTCAAGTAAGTAAATCTAACGGAGGGGACCCGTATCGTATGAATCAATTGTCATGTTTTGAAGACATTGATGTAAAGAAAATGCGAAGACTTGTGGTGAAGGAGCTGAAAGACTACAAGGCATTTTGCATCCGGATGAAAAATCTAGAAGAACAGGCTCGAGCGGGGGTATCGTTCTTTTTCCTATCTACGCTACTTTAAAAGCGAGAGAAACAAAGACCACTCATTAAAAATGTAGCAGATACTATGGAGAAGGGATTAAATAAATAGTAATTATCATAGGCGCTGCCATGTAAATGATTAGTGTTTTTTGTTGGTAAGGAAAGATAGCGAGTAAATAAAAAAGAGAGCATATGCCCTCTTTTTTATTGGTACGGTAATTAATCGCAGATTGGTATTCCAAGCACTCTTAAAGCTAATGCTACTTGAAGAGAAATCTCTAATCTAGCAATTTCGATACCAGCTACTGAAAGAACTAAAAAAGGTTGTCCGTTTACAAACACAACGCAACTATCCATGGTTACGCCTCCTTTCTAACAATCTACTATAGTATATGAAGGAAACGTTAATATGTAATAGTTGAACTGATGGATTTAATAGAATTAATAGATTAACCTATTTAAACAAAACAAATGAACACAATGAAGGAAAAAACAGCGATGTATGAGATTTGTATTTTATTGCATTTAATTTTAAGTAAAATGCGAAACTTTTCAAAAGTAGCTATTTTTATTTTGTATAATAAATCTAAGTTGATTTGAAAATGGGATGTTGATGTGAGAAGAATAGATGAGTCAAAATGACCTTTTTTTGAAACGCATGGAGAAAAGGGAATGACTTACTTTGTACATGGTTATGGGAAAGGGATAGAACAAAAGATATACTTTGGAGAATTTAACTCATTAAAAGAAGCAAGACATTTTATTTACCGTTACGTTCATAGGAATCCTGAATGGTTCAATGGAAATGGTGATGTGAATGAATACAATAACAAGCAATCAAGGCTGGACGCAGATGATGCATGGCATGAAAATGTGTTTGAAAACGAATATCCAAAGCAATATAAAGATCTTGAAGATTGGAAAAAATAAAAGTAGCGAATCCGCTGCTTCTATTTTATAAAAAAGCATTTTAAACATTTCTTATAGCATCGAATACTTATAAAAAAGGGGAAACAGAATTGATTTTTGGAATGAGGGTATCGATGTGGATATAACATATATTATGGCGAGAATAGTGGTGAATGGGAAAGATCTCCCGTTTACTTCAGTTAGAACCTCTGCGTGGATTAATGGACCTGCGAATGATTTAATTGTTACGACTAAGCAAAGAGTGAATGAACTTTATCGGTTTATGTGGTCACGGGTGCCAGTTATGCTAACAATGTATTTCCTTCAAGGTGCTGATGTGATGAGATTTGCTAGGGTTGCTGGGGTTGATGAAAGTGTGACGGGAGAATATATATATCATTTTATTTGGTGATAAGACAAACTTTAAGTAGCCTAACAGCTGCTTTTTTATTTTGAACAGAAAAAACCTGTAGTGGCTCCTTTTCACAATACTACCTTATACTTATTGATTTTCCGCTTAACATCTATAAAAACTAATAGTGTTGTAATACCGCAAAGACCTTTAAACCAAAGAAATTCAGAAGAAAATAGTCCGCCAAAGAAAGCGACGGAGTATACAAAATAAGTAATACCAAATAACCTAAGCATGAACTTTAATTCTTTTGATGAATATGTATAGTTTTTAAATCTTTCCCACATATGTATCAACTCCTATTCTTAAGATGTTCTGTAGTTTTACTTGATGATATCTCGCATGCTTCAGACAAAGAAAAGTAGGGATTTTTTCTTTGTCTGAAAGTTCTAAAAGATATATATAATTTTCTGACTATTGAAATTTGGAGGGGTACAAATGACAAATGAAACGTTGCACACGCAAGAAGATATTATTCAAATGCTTGATTCATTATTAAGACCGGCAGAACCATTTTGGAATGAATTTTATACCAATAGAGAAAAAGATGTTCCGTTTTTTGAAAATGTTCCAGATGAAAATCTAGTTTCATATTTAGAAACAGAATGGGTTTCCAAAGGGAAAGTGCTGGAGCTTGGATGTGGTCCAGGAAGAAATGCAATTTATTTAGCAGCTGAAGGGTTTGATGTAACCGCAGTGGATTTATCTATAGAGGGCATTAATTGGGCGAAAGAGAGGGCGTTAGCAAAAGGAATAGAAATTGATTTTATTTGTGATTCGATTTTTAATTTAGAGTGTCAAAATGATTTTGATTTTGTATATGATTCGGGCTGTTTACATCATATTCCACCACATAGAAGGATACATTATGTGGATTTAATTAAAAAATCATTGAAATCGGGTGGATATTTTGGCGTAACATGTTTTGCAGCAGGTGATTTAGATGAACGAAATGGATCAGAAATAACAGATTGGGACGTATATAGAGGGTGGAGTCTACAAGGTGGTCTTGCATATTCTGAAGAAAAACTGAGAGAGATATTTAAAGAATTTGAAGTAATTGAAATTCGAAAGATGAGGCAAATCAAACAACCAAATACTATGTTTGGGGAATCATTTCTTTGGACAGCGTTATTTAAGAAGAAATAAAAAGGTATTTAATTGACAAACTCATCTTTTTTATAGACAATATATTCATAAGAATATATGTTCGGTTTTTACTTGCCGATGTATGTTTTACATAAATACATAACAAGGGGATGTCTCTATATGAATAAAACAAACCAAAAAATCACTACGTTTTTAATGTTTGAAGGTAAAGCTGAGGAGGCGATGAATTTTTACACGTCGCTATTCGATCAATCAGAAATTGTAAATATCTCTCGTTACGATGAAAATGGACCTGGTAAAGAGGGTTCTGTCATTCATGCAACTTTTACGTTACACGGGCAAGAGTTCATGTGTATCGATAGTTATGTAAATCATAATTTTACATTTACACCAGCTATGTCTCTTTATGTAACTTGTGATAAGGAAGAAGAAATTGAAACTGCTTTTAATAAACTAGCGCAGGATGGATCTGTACTAATGCCTTTAGGTTCTTATCCATTTAGTAAAAAATTTGGTTGGTTAAATGATAAGTATGGTGTGTCTTGGCAGTTAACGCTTGCGGAATAAATTGTAATTTATTTGTTTAATGGATGTAGTTCAGAGGTTGAAAATTTAAATAACTTTTAAAAAGGTGTTTCAACCGTCAACAGGTTTGGAATGCCTTTTTATTTGTAATCGATTAGTTTAAATGAATTTATATTTTTGTTTCTATTCAGAATATTTTATTTTTCTTACTGTTTTTTATCTGTTAATATAAATATAGAAAAATATGTATTAATTATTGGTTAGGTTAATAAAAAAGAAAGCATACATAGTAAATGATCTTACACTTAAAATGTAACAAGATAGCTAGGGGGAATAGTTATAATGGATACAATTCAACAAAACAGTAATGCATGGGATAAAAAGGTTGAAGAAGGTTCTAGATATACGCAACATGTAAATAGCGAGGTTATTGAAAGAAGTAAATCAGGTGAATGGGAAATCACAGTTACCACAGAAAAATCAGTTCCTAGAGATTGGTTTCCAAAGTCATTAGAGGGATTAAAAATACTGTGCTTAGCATCAGGTGGAGGGGCAACAAGCACCAGTACTAGCTGCTGCTGGAGCAGATGTAACGGTTACGGATATATCAAAAAAGCAGTTGGAACAAGATAAAAAGGTAGCAGAACGGGACGGGTTAACTTTAAAAACAGTTCAAGGAGATATGTCAGACCTTAGTGATTTTGAAGATGAATATTTTGATATTGTCGTAAATCCCGTTTCTAATTTGTTTGTAAAAGATGTTCATCTTGTATGGAATGAGGTATCAAGGGTACTAAAGAATAGAGGAATTCTTATTTCAGGATTTACAAATCCGTTACTATGGATTTTTGATGACAATCAAGAACAAAAAGGTATACTTGATGTTAAACATTCTATACCTTCATCAACACTAGACTACTTACGAGAGGATGAAGTTCAAGATTATGTAAATTCCAATCAGACAATAGAATATGCCCATACTCTTGAAGATCAAATTCAAGGTCAAATTGAAGCTGGTTTAGTCATAACCGGTTTTTATGAGGATGATTTTGGTGGAACTAGAATATTAGATAAGCATATTAAAACTTTTATTGCTACAAAAGCTATAAAGTTAAAGATGGATTAAAAAAGTTTGCTTGTTATACTGGGCGTTAGTTGAAGAGTGCTCTTGAAAAATAAGGGAAAGTTCAATATATGTCAAAAAGGATGGCACTTGCCATCCTTTTCCTTGTGTATTTGGAGTATCAAAACAAGTTTTACAACTCTCAGCTGAACCTGATATTATTTATAGCTACGCTTTTCTTATTAAGAATTTTGTTTGCCGAATCTTTCACCGAGTTTAGCTAACAATTCAGGCTGATCCCCTTGATTCATTACAACTTCAATAAAGATAAGTTGATTCTTATTTAAAGTTATATCCATTAAGACTTCTGCTAACTCTATTTCATTTTTCACTTTAAATGTTTGGCATTTTTCTTCTGATCCGAATGCGTTTGCGAGTTTTGTGTAATCCCACATTTGTATGTCATTATACGGTTGATTTTGACCATGAATTGCACGTTCAACAGTGTATCCATTGTTATTAATTAAAAATATAATCGGTTTTAAATTTTGACGGAGTATAGTCGATAACTCTTGAACAGTTAATTGGAAAGAACCATCACCAATAATTAAAATGTTACGCCGCGATAAATCAGCGAGCTGTGTACCGAGTAGAGCAGGTAATGTATAACCGATCGATCCCCATAATGGTTGTGCTACATAGGCAGTGTTATTTGGTAAAGGGATAGTAGCACTACCAAAGAATGGCGTTCCTTGCTCTGCAATTAAAACATCGTTTTCTTGTAAGAAATGGTATATTTGTTGCCAAAAACGTTTTTGTGTAACCATTTGTGCTTTTGGATTAAACTCTTCAGTAATCGATAGTGATTCTGAAATAAATGACTTAATTTCAAGTTTTTCCTCTCTGCGATGTTTAATTAAATTGCTTAACTGTTCTAAAACATCTTTCATTACAACGGGCCCATATGTTTTATCTATAATTTTCACAGTATAGGGATGGATTTCTATTACTTGCTCTTTCGTAAAACCTTGTGTAAAGCCGCCAGTAATAGTATCAGTTAATTTCACACCAATACTAATAATACAGTCAGATTCATCAATTCTTTTTCGTAAGTAGGGGGAACTAACATCACCAGTATAAATTCCTATAAATTGAGGGTGTTTTTCAGGGAATATTCCTTTCCCCATACTTAGCGTTGCGATAGGAAACCCTGTTTTTTCTACGAATTGATGCAAATATACTTCTGCATGAAAACGATTCACTTCAAAATCAGCTAAAATTACAGGATTTTTGGCACTGTTTATTTTTGAAGTTGCATGTAGCAGCATTTTATCTAGTGCTTCTTTATTGCTTAAAATCGGTTTATGTAAAATTGGTTCCGTAGGTTTATTAATTGGTTTATTATACACATCAATCGGCAAATTAATATGAACAGGGCGTTTCTCACTCCAACATGCACGTAACACACGGTCTATTTCCTCGGCGGCATGCTCAGCTGTTAAATCTGTTTGTGCCACCGTGATTTCTCGATACATATTGGAAAAATGATCGAACTTTCCATCACCTAACGTATGATGAACGAGTGCTCCATTTTCCATTACTTTAGTTGTTGGCGTACCAGTTATTTTTATAACTGGTACGTTTTCTGCGTATGACCCAGCAACGCCGTTAAGTGCGCTTAATTCTCCCACACCGAAAGTGGTAATAAGAGCGGCGATTCCTTTTATACGAGCGTATCCATCTGCAGCATATGCCGCATTCAATTCATTACAATTGCCAACCCACTCTAACTTTTCATGTGCCACTACATCATCTAAAAAAGCCAAATTATAATCACCAGGGACACCAAAAATATGTTCAATTCCTAATTCGTTTAGTCGGTCTAGTAAATATGTACTTACAGTATATTGCGTTTTCAAGTGAATCATCTCCTAATTTTGCAATGAATATTTCAATAGACTAAGTTTCAATGCGTTCATTAAAATATTGATTACTGGATTGTGGTATAATTTACATACAGGGGGAAAGTAGATGACACAACATAAAGAAGAACAGATGAATGAAGCATTAGCATTATTTTACTTTGCATATAAAACATTTACTGAAAAGCCAGATGAAATTATAAAAGAGTATGGCATACAACGAGTACATCACCGAATTTTATTTTTTATCGCACGCTTTCCAGGGATAAGTGTAAATGAGTTATTATCACTGCTAGAAATAAGTAAACAAGCTCTTCACGGACCATTACGACAACTTGTGGAAAAGGGCTTAATTGAGAGTAATGAAGCTACACATGACCGTCGTGTGAAACAGTTATCTTTAACAGAAATAGGTGTAGATTTAGAGAAAAAACTGAGCGATGTTCAAAGACAACAAATGAGTGCTATTTTTTCAAAATTTGGTGAATCGTGTGAAGAAAATTGGCATCAAGTTATGAATGAAATGGCAAATAGTCGATCAGGTTTTGATGCTTGGATATCAAAACGAGAAGTTATAATCGATTAAAAATAATAAGAAATATATCTGTTTTTATAGTTTGAAAAAGAACAAATTTTATCCATACATTTGGCAACTATGGATTGGTCATAGAGTGAATGGATAAAAAGATACATTACTAGATACTTTATACGTGTACGCAATGGCACAATAAAATTCACATTTCCGAGAGGGGAATTATTATGATAAAACTTGTACTTATTCGTCACGGACAAAGTTTATGGAATCTTGAAAACCGCTTTACTGGTTGGACAGATGTAGATTTATCAGAGAATGGACTAAGTGAAGCGAGAGAAGCAGGAGCAATATTAAAGAAAAACGGATATACTTTTGATGTTGCTTATACATCGGTATTAAAACGAGCAATTCGGACTTTATGGATAGTTCTACATGAAATGGATCTTGCCTGGGTACCAGTACATAAATGTTGGAAGTTAAATGAAAGGCATTATGGTGCATTGCAAGGGTTGAATAAAGATGAAACTGCGAAAAAATACGGTGAGGAGCAAGTTCATATTTGGAGGAGAAGTATTGATGTAAGACCACCTGCTCTTACTGAGGATGATCCTAGATATGAAATGAATGATCCAAAATATAATGCACTTAAAAAAGGTGAGTTTCCATTGACTGAATGTTTAGTGGATACGGAGAAAAGAGTACTTGAATATTGGCATTCAGAAATTGCGCCGTCATTAAAAAATGGTGAAAAAGTAATTATTTCATCGCACGGTAATACGATTCGTTCGCTAGTGAAATTCTTAGATAACCTTTCAAGCGATGGTGTTGTTTCATTAAATATTCCAACGAGTATACCACTCGTGTATGAATTAGACGATGATTTACGTCCAATTCGTCATTATTACTTAAGTATGGACGGAGAAGTACCAGAAGGGGAAATTCCGAAACATATTTCTTTTTAACATGAAAATTTGAAACGAATGCTTGTCTACATATACAATGTAGATTCAAGATAAAAGACGTGGTACCTTCTAATGTATATGCGATATTGCTAAATTTAGAAGCTTGTCCACGTCTTTTGTCATAAAGAGAGCTGCTTGTGCATGTAATGATATCGTGAGTAGTTTTTGAATGGAGGGTGATGTCATTGGTGATCTCTAACATTCGAATCGGCTTATTTATTTTAGCAATCGTTTTTCTAGTACTTATTTTCTTTTACTGGAGAAATGAAGAGTTGTACGAGGAGAAGAAGCAACGAATTAGAAAGACTTGGTATGGGTTGTTTATAGTATCAGTCACCGTGTATTTCATGATAAAAGGAATTGATTTAACCCTCTGGAAAAATCTTTTAATGTTCACTGCAATGGTTATTTTCGTTGATATTGCCTTTATTTTAACACCTAATATTTCAGAAATATGGGGAGCGAAATTTAGCGATATCGGCAAGACTGTTCAATCGATAAAACGGTCATTAATTGCTTCTAAAGCAAGAGGAGAAATATACACAACAATTATTCAAAATGTCAATCCGGCAGTATTTGGTACGATGGAATGGCATACGGAAGAAGAATATACAAAAAGTTTAAACGCATTTTTAGATTCATATGGGGAAAAGATTGGGGCGAAGATTGTTGTATTTGAAGCGGCAAAGGAATTAAATACAAACTTTCGCGGTATCCGCTCGCAATTTAGTATTATCGTTCCGTTTGAACACATTGAGCAATTGAATGAGCAGAAAGCGGTGCAAGTAGAAAATGTCGGAATTATACCAGCAAAAATAGTGAGTGATGTTTTCATTGTTATTGATGGGAAGAAAAATAACCTGCAAGATCGGGATTTTGAAAATGTATATAATTTAACAATACATCATAGTTATTTTAGTAAATAAGGACAGGATTTTCTTCTGTCCTTTTCACTTATACATAAAGGTAATGCGAATTTAGACAAACTTGTATAAAATCGGACAATCATTCCTACACTAGCACGTAGAGGTGATTGTAATGATAAAAGATTATGACAATGATTTTTTTAAAGAAGATAATGAAGATACAACAGATTTCTCGTTAATAAAAGGAGATACATTACAACAAGTAGAAGAGTTAGAAGAAGAATTAAAAAGAAAATGATACTTGTACACGCTGTCTACATTTACGATATAATATAAATAGAAGATTGTATCTTTTTGAAAAGGGGGAGAGGAGATGACTGAAGTAAATGTACAAAAGTCTTCGTTTTTTAAAGAAAAAAAAGAAGAACCAAATACAGATTTCTCTCTTGTGAAAGGTGCATTAACGGAAAATATAAATCGTTTAGAAAAGCTTATGAATAGTAATAGTTCGAAATATATACGAGTGAAAAAAACAAAAGAAAATGCATAGAGCATTTTCTTTTGTTTTTTATTTAGCATTTAACTTTTCTTTTACTTGTGCAGGTAACTGAGCTTCCTGAATTTCTTCATATGACTTTACTTCAATTGATGATATTTCATTTTTGCTCTTATCATCTTGATCTACATAAAGACATAAAAATGCATTTTCATTTAATTTATGTTCGTTTGATGCTTTCTTACTTCTAAATGTAATTTGTTTTTTTGCTCCGTCTTCGTCATATGCGGGCAACGTGTAGTTTCCTAAGTTTCTACCTTCTACTTTTTCGATAGTCCCTTCGCCTTTTATCTGCACATAATATACAGCTTTACCAATTCGATTTAGTGATGCTCTCTCACAGCCAATAGTAAAACTAGAAAATAATAAACATAGTGTAATAATTGATGAAAACTTTTTCATTTTCTTTATCTCCTTCAATTTGTTTCTTTACACAGTATGCGCCTATTATGAAATGAGAAAAATCGATATAGATTACAATACCCTTATAATGTTGTAAGAGTGTTGTCCATAAAATGAACAATATATATTGTTAAAAAAGTTAAAGGAAAGGTAAAATAATGAATCATGGTATAATGATAAAAGACTTACATATTATTTTGTCATTTTGAGAGGAGCTTAAAAATGTATTCTACTTTAGAACAATTAACAAAGCACCCTGTATTTTATCATTTTGCAGAAATTTCAAAGATTCCTAGAGGATCGGGTAATGAAAAGGAAATTAGTGATTATTTAGTTGGTTTTGCAAAAGAGCGTAACTTAAAAGTGATTCAAGATGAAGCGTTAAATGTCATTATTAAAAAAGAAGCAACTACTGGTTATGAAAATGTACCAGCTATTATTATTCAAGGTCATATGGATATGGTATGTGAAAAAAATCAAGCAACTGTACATGATTTTGAAAAAGATCCAATTGAATTACGAATCATTGGGGACATGTTATATGCAAATCAAACGACTTTAGGTGCTGATAATGGTATTGCAGTTGCGTATGCGATGGCTTTATTAGATTCAAACGACATTCCGCATCCAGCACTTGAAGTAGTTATTACTACTGAAGAAGAAACAACAATGGGCGGGGCTTTCGCTGTTGATGCGAATCACTTTGAAGGTAAGATTTTTATTAATATTGATTCTGAGGAAGATCATAAATTACTTGTAAGTAGCGCAGGTGGTGCGAAAGCTGTTGAAACAATTCCAGTAATTTGGGATGAAGCGCCTGCGAATACAGATGCATACCGTCTATATGTTGGTGGCTTAAAAGGCGGACACTCTGGTATGGAAATTGATAAACAACGTGGTAACGCGAACAAAGTATTAGGACGAGTATTACGAGATTTATCAGCAAATGTTCAATTTGAGATTAGTGAAGTTCACGGCGGATTAAAAACGAACGCAATTCCGCGTGAAAGTGTAGCTACAATTATATTAAGTACAGAAGATGTAGAGAAAGTAGAAGAAAAACTAGTATCTTGGACAAGAGTATTACAAGAAGAAATGCGTGCTGTTGATCCAGATGTTCACGTGACACTTACAAAATTGGATGAGAAAGTAGAAAAAGTATTTGCTAAAGAGACACAAAAGCAACTTATTTCATCATTATTCTTAATTCCAAACGGTATTCAAAGTATGAGCTTGGATATTAAAGGTCTAGTAGAAAGTTCAACAAATTTAGGTGTTATTGAAACGTTCCAAGATGAAATTAAATTACGTAACGAAGTGAGAAGTTCTGTGAGTAGTTTAAAACAACATGTTGCAGATGAAATTAAGTGTATTGCCGAGTTAGTTGGTGCAACATTTGAAATAGAATCAGAGTATCCAGAATGGCCATACAATCCGAATTCACAAATTCGTAATTTGTTTGAAAAAGTGCATAAAGAAAAATACAATAAAGAGATTGAAATCTTTGCAGTGCATGCAGGTATTGAATGTAGTGCATTCGTTCAAAAGATGCCTGAATTAGATGCAATTTCATTCGGTCCAGATATATTCAATGTTCACACTCCAGATGAGCATATTAGTATTTCTTCTGTTGTGAATAACTGGGGATTCTTCGTTGATGTAATGAAGGATACGAAAGAATTAGCTAAATAATATTCATAAAATGAAGAGTAGCCTATAAAATTATATAGGCTACTTTTTTGTATAGCGTCTTATTAGAAATTTATTTTTGCGTTAGTATTTAATTTGGGGTTTTATTTCTAGAGGAGATTTTACCAAAGACTGCACCAGATATTGCTCCGATTAAAGTCATAAAAATTGCACTCCATGCTGCAAATGACATTATTACACCTCCAAATAATAAATTATTGTTTCTTAGCCTTTTGAATAGAAATGATAATTGCAACAACTATTAAGAAAATAAGAGGAGACCAAGAATAGTAAGACATTTAATATTCTCCTTTCAATATTATTTTTAAATATTTTTATAAACAAATTATCGCATTTTTAAAGAGTGAACATATAAAATATGCAATATTGCATATTGAATTGTGGTACTAAAAGAGGTAGAAACAATTGTTGAATAAAAATTATAATTTATAAAGAAAGTAAGGATTTTTTCAATCTTAAAAAGGGCGAAAAATTTAAAAACTTCTCTATCTTATATAAGATAGAGAAGTTTTTAAAATAGTTTTTGTTAGCTGGTGAGATAAATATATATTATTTTGAGATTTTAAAGCTGCCCCCATAATAATAATTTTCTCCAAGTTTCATAACAGCTACATATGTTCCTGGAGTATAAACCTTAGTAATAGGTGTTACAAATCTACCATAATTATGTTTTAAACCTGAGTCATAAATAGTTTTATATCTATGCAAGTTTATTTTGTCATTTTCATTTCCACTCAATTGATATATTTTTACAATACCAGTATCTTTACCACCAGTATATATAGTAACATCGAATGTATCTCCATGCTTTAAGTCACCAACTGCTAACTCTTCTAAAAAATCTGCATTATGATGTAATAAAAAATAGTTTTGCCAACGCCAATTATCTAAAAATAGTGATTCTTTTTGTGTAAGTTGTGATTCAGCAGACACGGGTGGGAGTGTACCAATTGTATTCGAAAATAAAAATCCTCCAACAGTTAATGCACCAATAATTGTTGATTGCTTTAAAAGTTTCATGTTCTAAACCTCCTATTTACTTAAAGACTCAGAAATCGCTTTTGTGAAAAACTAGCTGTGAAATCTAATGAATGATAATATATTCTATAATCATATTAACATTTATTGATTTATCAGACAAATCAATAAATAATAAAACGATATCGAGGGAGTTAAGGCTAATATAAGAAAGAAGTTAGCTGTATAGCTAAGAAATCTGTATTATATATAATTGGGATTTGTTATTTGAAAACTCGATTGTTTTAATGTTGAAATTTCAATTCATACTTTAAGTTTCAGAACATAATTTTACAATTTGACTTATGTAATTTATCACGTTATGATTTTTTTATTATAAAAGAAAGGCTTGAATATAATGATTCGTCGTTTGAGAAAGCTAAAAAATGTAGCAGTTGTATTAAGCTTCTAAGTGAATTACAAAGATCTATAATACTTAGAAGCGAGGAATAAAGTTATGAAATATCCATTATATAATCATTGGTCAGAAACGAAGTATTTAAAAGATATAGTAACAAACCCACTCATTGAGGTAGGAGAGTACTCCTATTATTCAGGTTACTATGGTCATCAAAATTTTGAAGATGGCTGTGTAAGGTATTTGTGGGGGGATGCTAAGTCCCGAGCACTTTTCAATCCAATTGAACAGATGGGATGGCATCTTGATAAACTCATTATTGGGAATTATGTTTGTATTGCCAGTGGGGTAGTCATTTTAATGGGTGGTAATCATAATCATCACTCAGAATGGATTACAGTATATCCATTCGCTGAGCAAATTGAACATTCATATGAACCGAAGGGTGATACAGTCATTAAAAGTGATGCTTGGATTGGAATGAATGCTATAATAATGCCTGGCGTTACAATCGGTGAAGGTGCAATCGTTGCAGCAGGATCTGTCGTAAGTAAAGATGTTCCGCCGTATACAATAGTTGGTGGAAATCCTGCTAAGGAAATAAAGAAGCGGTTCACTGATACAGAAATGAATATGCTAATGGAGATGCGTTGGTTTGATTGGGATAGAGAATTGATTGAGAAGGCAATTCCTCTGTTATCTAGTCCATCCATTGAACCATTATTTTCTTTTTATAAAAATGAAGTGAAAAATAAATAAATCAGTTAGAAAAACTACATCCTATAAAGGGTGTAGTTTTTTATTATTTGTACTAGAAATAATCTCCCCGTTATGGTCTAGTTTTTATAAATTATCTTAAGAAAAATTAAGAAATATAACCAGTGGTTCTTAATATGTTTGATTTATAATTCAAATGATTGAACAAAAGCGAAAAGGGATTTTTTTATGCAATTCATTTTGTTTTCTTAACAAAATACCTAGTGCTTTCTTACCTAAATAGGAACAAATTTATTACTTAGATTGTCTATTACGTGTATTCCTAAAAATAGATGTCCAAATTGAATACAATTTATTCGATTTGATATCTATTTTTATGTATTGCAAAAATATGAAAGGACTTATTATTTTTAAAAATAAAAAGATATATATTGGTGGGGTACAAGTTTAATACTTTTACAGCAGAAGCATTGCAAGTGGAAACGAAAAAGAAACAACTCAAACAGTAGATTATCAATCATAGAAACGTAGGAGGATATATATGATAAAACCAGTCGTAGACGTAAAAAACATTCGAAAAGTGTACGGTGAAAAAGGTGAGAATGAATCACACGCATTAAAAGGTGTTTCATATTCGATTCAAGAGGGGGAGTTTGTAGGGATTATGGGGCCATCTGGTTCTGGCAAAACAACATTATTAAATGTAATTTCGACTCTTGATAAAGCGACAGATGGCGTTATTGAAATTGCAGGAACGGATATTACGAAAATGAAGCAAGGTGAGGTTTCTGATTTCCGTTCGCAAAAATTAGGATTCATTTTCCAAGACTTTAACTTATTAGAGAATTTATCTATTTACGAAAACATTGCACTTCCATTATCTCTTCAAGGTGTCCCATCACGCAAAATTGGGCCGAAAGTAGAGAAGGTAGCTGATATGTTAGGAATCTCAGCAATACTTCAAAAGTATCCGTCTGAAGTATCTGGTGGACAAAAGCAACGTTCCGCAGCAGCACGTGCTTTAGTGCATGAGCCTGCAATTATTTTAGGGGACGAGCCAACAGGAGCTCTTGATTCTAAAAATGCAACGAGTTTACTTAATGCGATGACAAACTTAAATAAAGAACAAGGCGTATCGATTATGATGGTTACGCATGATCCATACAGTGCAAGTTACTGTCAGCGTATTTTATTCATTCAAGATGGTGAGTTATATAAAGAAATTCATCGTGGTGGTAAACGTGAAGAGTTTTATAAAGAAATTTTAGACGTGCTTGCAGATTTAGGCGCACAAAAAGCGTAAGAAAGGAGGTTTGGACATGTTATTTAAACTTTCCATGTCAGGGTTAAAAAGTAAGTTGCAAGATTATATTGTATTACTTATTGGTCTTATTGTATCTATTTCAACTTTTTATATGTTTCAAACGCTATCACTAAATAAAGCGTTCCTTGAATCCAATGCAAACGTTGGTCCTATTGTATTAATATTTCAAATAGGTTCCTCTTTATTAGCGATTGTAACATTTTTTTACATTATGTATGCAAACTATTTCTTATTATCTCTTCGCCAAAAAGAGTTCGGTATGTATATGATGTTAGGAGCAAAAAAGTATAAAGTTACATTACTAATGTTCCTTGAAACAATTATATTAGGTGCGGCGTCACTTGTGATTGGGATTACAATTGGTGTAGCACTTGCTGAAGGTATCGGACAGTTATTAATGAAACAATTGGAGTTAACTGGAGAAGGTTACCAAGCTTTCTATATTCCATCTATGGTCGTTACTTGCATCTTCTTCTTTGCATTATTTGTACTATCAGCAAGTATGAATAGTATTAAATTGTCACGTATTTCTGTATTACAACTTGTACATGCAGATGCACAAACAGAGCGTGTCGCGGTAAAAGGAAAAATGACAGTTGTAGTTGCCTTACTTGGTCTGATTTTGTTAAGTATTGGTTATGCTTCACTGCTTTATATCCCACAGGCAAAAAATCTAGGAACCGTTCCTACATTAATGGCCCTTGGATTAATCTCAGCAACTGTTAGTACTTACATGTTGTTTGGAGCGCTTCTCCCAGTTATGATAAAAAAAATAAAAAGTAATAAAAAGCGTAGTGAAAAAGGACTTAATGCTTTTACCTTTGCTCAATTAAACTTCCGCATTAATGGCCTAACAAATGTGCTTGCGACGGTAGCGATCTTAGTGGCTCTTGGAGCAGGTGGGATTGCGTGTGGTATGGCTTTTAAAAACAACGTTTTAAAGCAGACTGATAAAGTAGAAATTTATGATTCAGTAGTTCATAATACAACAACTGAAGAAAAGAAAATTTTGAGTAGTATCGTATTTCAAGATAAGCTTGAATATCGCTACAAAGTAGATGATAAGTATGTTTATTATATAAAAGAAGAGCTAGAGAATAATCGACCTTTAGTAAAAGATAGAAAAAATGAGAAGATAATAACAGTTTCAGAGGATATCCCCCTGGATGCATTTGCATTGTCAAGACAATGGGTTAAAAATGATGGGAAACCAAAACAATGGAGCGACGCTTTTGAAACAATCCAGCCCAATTATATATATCCTGATCATAAAATAAAAATTGTAGATCAAAACATATACGATAGTATGAAAGGTAAAGAAAATACTGTTTTTATTGGTAAAACAGATGTTTTTGGAGCATACGTAAAAGAGTGGAAAAAAATTGATGAATTACAGGTAGTTAAATATAAAAATGTGAAAGTGGAAGAACTGGATAGTAAGTATCAAACATATAAGGCGAATCAAAATTTTTCCAGCGGATTAATGTTTATGGGGTTCTTCGTTGCAATCGCGTTTTTAGCAATGATGGCCAGTTGCTTAATGTTTAAAATACTATCTGGTGCATCTAAAGATAGTATACGTTATCAAATGCTTCGTAAAATTGGTGTTCGCCGGGAATTATTAACACGATCGATTTATAAGGAGTTATTCTTCATATTTCTAGTCCCAGCAATTATCGGTATTGCTCACATATTAGTTGGTATGAACATGTTTGGGCCTCTATTAATTGATCCGTATTTTCGAATTTGGTTACCAATTGTTATTTTCATAGTCATTTAC
This sequence comes from Bacillus cereus group sp. BfR-BA-01379, assembly GCF_022663605.1. Classification (NCBI taxonomy): domain Bacteria; kingdom Bacillati; phylum Bacillota; class Bacilli; order Caryophanales; family Bacillaceae; genus Bacillus; species Bacillus cereus group sp. BfR-BA-01379. The sequence goes on along the minus strand of NZ_JAKUFT010000012.1, from coordinate 24,656 downwards.
TCGATTTACTACTGGATTACAGTTCAATTATATAAAAGAATTGTACTTCCGAAAGAAGGTTAATGTAATCATGTTATGTATACTAACTATCAACATAGTTCGCCCTCGTTATGATCTAATGAAAAAATACGATGTAAGCAAAATAGTAAGTGAATTTGAGATACAAATATGCAGCAATGAGCGGCAGAAAGCGTAAGGAAGAAGTAAATACAAGTAGGGGGGATTTCATTTATAACTTACAAGAAGATATGTATAAGCAATTAAAAGAGAAAAATACTATTCTTTCTATATCTTAATAATGAAGGGGCCAGATAGCATCGTTCCTATATTGAGTACTACTTTAACCTCATTTGTAGGAACGATTGCACTATCCCTTACAATAACTACCTTGTATTCATGGTATCTATTGTAGTTATTATTTCAAATTAGGCCTGCACCAAAAAAGTGTTAATAAACATAAAACTTGTACACCTTATTCATCATAAGGATTATCGTTTTAGAAAAGGAGTGTATCTTGAAAAGATTTTTAAAGTTAATTTTAATTTTATTAGTAATATTTATAGGAATTATGTTGGGAAGCATAATTTTAAATAAAACATATCATACTGAGTTTAAGTCTTTGGATAACACAGATCAAAACATGTTAAAAGAATTATCTACTATTTATAAGAGCTTCGAAGAATCGAGTGATAAACTTTGGAATGAAGATTATCGCTTCGAAAAAATGCCATTGGTTCTGATACGTAGTAATAAAGACGGGGGATTCTTTAGACAAGAAGCTTATGCAGTTAATGTAACGGGACTAGAAAATAGTATTTTTGCAAAAGAGATAAAGGTCTCGAATTCTCTGCATCTACCTAAAGTCTATCGATTAACTCGTTTGGATTTTAGAACAATTTCTACCTGGATTCCTTGGAACTTTGGGACAATAAAAATGAACGATATGGATGTGTTTTATTTAAAGTATTATCCTAAAATGTTTAGTAATCCAGATTTATATTTTGATTTTTCTTCTTTCTTATTGCATGAAGCTTTTCATGCATATAAACAAAAAGATTGGAAATTTGATGCAAATGGTGGAGAGTTTATTCATGAATATCCGATTAATAAAGAAAATTACGCGCTAATGGGATTAGAATTTAAGCTATTAGATAAAGCGATGATTGATACGAACCCAGAAAGTATTAATAAGGTATTATATGATTGGACAATTGTACGTAACTATCGCGTGAAAAAATGGCCTCAATTAATTGGAGAAACAAAAACGGAAGCGATAGAAGGTTCAGCACGATACTTAGAGTATCGTTATAGTAAGTTAACTGGTGGAAATCTTATGGTACTTGCAAAGAAACAGAAGCCATATCATGTTACTTTTATGGAGGCGTTCAACTTTATTGCTAATGGACAGGCAGAATCTCCAAAGTTTTTAGAACGGAATATGAAATATGAGACTGGTTCAGCGCTTGAATTAAGCATGGATAAAGCAAATATACCATGGAAAGAAGCTATTGAAGATAGTGCAATCAAACAAGGAAAGACACCATATGAAGTATTAAATATGTACTTTAATATAAATAATACAAACACAATTGAAAATAAAATTAAAGAAATTAAAGAGAATAATGACTATGAAACACTTTTAGAAAAAGGAGAAAAACTGGTGAAAATAAGTAACAAGTAAAAAATGAGATTTGAAAAATAATGGTGTAATAAAAATTAATTAAAATAAGGATTCATAAAGCAATTATTTGTTATTAAAAGTTAAACTTTATGAAGAAAAAATATTAATTGTAAATGGATCTTAAGAAAATTGTAAGACGTTATCTTTTATACTGATTATATTATTTTTGTTCTTTCAATTACAGGTTTACAAAAGGGCGTATAAAAATGTACCACTTGCTTATGCTTTTAGTTGTTCAATATGAGAAAATTGTGGAGGAATTAAATGGAGTCAAAAATTCTTATTGTTGATGATGATAAAGAGATTAGAAATCTTATCTCTGTATATTTGGAAAATGAAGGTCTGAAAACTCAAAAGGCTGAAGATGCTATTGAAGCGTTAGAACTGTTAGAAGAAAAGCGATTCGATCTTATTATTTTGGATGTTATGATGCCAGATATGGATGGTATTGAAGCGTGTATGAAGATTAGGGAAGAAAGAAATATGCCTATTATCATGCTTTCTGCAAAATCAGAGGATATAGACAAAATTCAGGGTTTAGCCTCTGGTGCCGATGATTATTTATCAAAACCGTTTAATCCGTTGGAGTTAATCGCTAGAGTAAAATCCCAATTAAGGAGGTTTAAAAAGTATAATACAAATACAGATAATGATAAAAGTATACTAGAAATTGGTGATTTGACCATAAATACAGATACACGTCAAGTATGGATAAGAGGTACGGAAGTAAGGCTAACTCCAAAAGAGTTTGATATACTCGAACTACTTGCTCGTAACAAAGGGATTGTTCTGAGTGTTGCAAAAATATATGAAGCAGTTTGGAAAGAGGTTTTTTATAAATCGGATAATACCGTCATGGTACATATTACAAAAATAAGAGACAAAATTGAAGAAGATTCTAAACATCCAATTTATATTAAAACTGTTTGGGGGATTGGGTACAAAATATGAAGAAGGTTAGGTTTAGAAATAAGATAATTATAAAACTTCTTGGTGCTGTTGCAGTTAGTTTTTTTGTTTCGTTTGGTTTAACAATCCTCACTTTTATATATATCATAATTCCATTAACTCTAAATCACTATCTTGATAATCTTAGTGCATTTGAAAATAATATGCTTACATTTCTTATATTCGCGTTAGCAATCTTTACTTTTATAATCATTTTTTTAATATTGGTTCGAAAGAAAATAGTATATTTGAAGCTCATTTCTGATAATGTGAATGATATTGCCAATGGAAAACTGGGTTTGACAATTGAGATCGAGGGAAAAGACGAATTGACTCAACTTGCTCAAAATATTAATTACATGTCCAAGGAATTGGAGAATACATTTGAGCAGGAAAGACGATTGGAACGTACAAAAAATGAACTCATAACCAACGTATCTCATGACTTACGCACACCATTGACATCTATTATCGGTTATGTAGATTTATTAAAAAGAGGGCAATACGACAGTAAAGCACAATTACAGGAATATCTCGAAACCACTTATTTAAAATCACAGAGATTGAAATATCTAATTGATGAACTATTTGAGTACACCCGTTTATCAGACAACGATGCCAAGTTAAACTTTAATGAAGTTGATTTATCGGGTTTGTTGGAGCAAATAGTTGGGGAATACACTCCTATATTCGAAAAGGAAAGTTTAATTGTTCAAAAATCAATAACGGAAGAAACAATACCTATTTTTATGGATGTAGAAAAAATGGTACGTGTTTATGAAAATCTGTTTATGAATGCGATAAAGTACAGCATGAAGCCATCCAAATTATTAATATGTCTTGAAGTAATTGATAATAAGGCAATTTTGAAAGTATCAAATAAAGCTGAGAAACCACCTGTTAGCGATCCAAATAAATTATTTGAGAGATTTTTCAGAGGCGATAAGGCAAGAAAAGATAATCAAGGAAATGGACTGGGACTCGCTATCTCAAAAAGAATTGTTGAACTTCATAATGGTAATATACATGCAGAATATAAAGAAGGTTGGATATCTTTTATTGTTGAACATCCGATCATATAGAATGGCTTATGGAATGAAAAGTTCCATAAGCCTTTTTTAAAACTTAAGAAACTATTTAAGTTAATAATTCAAATAGGTCATTCATAGTAGACATGATACTAACAAGTTAATTTATTATTTTTATAAAGTAATTAATAGAATGAGAGGGGAAGTTCAATGATATGAATAATGGAAGAGACGATAGTAAGTTTAGCAACCAGTGTGCTTCGAAATTTAATCGGGACACACTGGTTTTATTTTTTATAAATGTGGAACAAATGTATTACTTATATTGTCTATTAAGTGTAATCCTAATAAATATGAAAGTACGAATCATTTTGAAAAATACAAAGGTATTAAAAAGAGGGATATGTGTGGGAATACTAAGTGTCAGTGTGCCTAATAGGGTGGGATGAGATGTTTTATATGAAAGTCGTCCTAATGTCATATATGTATATAGAATTTGATAACACTGTCTATTTTTGAAGGATTATGTTAGAATAACGCTTTTTTGAGTACAAAGATATTGGAGGTAAGAGAATTGAAAGGTATGTTTTACAAAAAAATCATTGTAATAGTAACAGTGCTTACAATATTTTGTAGCATAGTTGTTACATCTGGAAGAGCAACAGCAGAAACAGTTTCTGCTATAGATGTAGAAGCAGGATCGGCAATTTTAGTAGAAGCAAATTCCGGGAAAATTTTATATGAAAAAAATGCAGATGAATCATTAGCAATTGCTAGTATGACAAAAATGATGAGTGAATATTTAGTCCATGAAGCGGTGGATAAAGGAAAACTTAAATGGGATCAAAAAGTTAAAATCTCTGAATATGCATATAAGATTTCGCAAGATCGCTCATTATCAAACGTTCCATTAGAAAATGGTGGCTCTTATACAGTAAAAGAGTTATATGAGGCAATGGCAATTTACTCTGCGAACGGTGCGACAATTGCTTTAGTTGAAGAAATTGCTGGAAAAGAAGCCGATTTCGTGAAAATGATGAATGATAAGTCAAAAGAGTTTGGAATGAAAAATTATAAATTTGTAAACTCTACAGGCTTAACGAACTATGATTTAAAAGGACATCACCCAGAAGGGACAACTCCAGACGAGAAAAATAAAATGTCCGCAAGAGATTGTGCGATTTTAGCACAACGTCTGATTCAAGATTTTCCGAAAATGTTAGATACTGCAAAAATCCCTAAAAAAACATTCCAACAGGGTGGTAAGTATCCAATTGATATGACGAACTTTAACTGGATGTTAAAAGGTTTAATTAAGCAATACGAAGGTGTAGATGGGTTAAAAACAGGAACTACCCCAGAAGCTGGTGATTGTTTCACTGGTACAGTAGAAAGAAACGGTATGCGTCTAATATCTGTAGTGATAAAAGCAAACTCTCATGCAGCACGTTTTGATGAAACGAAGAAATTATATGATTACGGATTTGCAAATTTCGAAGTGAAGAAGGCCTATGGAAAAGACTCAGTAGTAAAAGGGCATGAAACAGTGAGAGTAGCAAATGCAAAAGACAAAGATGTAGTAGTTCAAACGAAGCAAGTTGTTTCACTTCCGATACCAAAGAACAACAAAGACGTATATAAAAAAGAATTTAAAGTATTGAATGAAGAACAAGAAGCACCTATTAAAAAAGGTGTAACAATTAGTAAAATGATTATCTCGCCTAAAGATAGTACAGATCCTGGGTTCTTATTAGGTAAATCATTACAAGTAGACCTTGTAACAAAATCTGATATAGAACAAGCAAATTGGTTTACACGTTTTATGCGTAACATCGGATCTTTTTTTAGCGGTATGTGGGATAGTGCGGTTGATATAGTAAAAAGCTAAGTTTATAGGGTGAAACTAAATATTAATCTAAAAAAAAGAGTTTCGAAGTTTTATCCCGCTTTAATGGGCAGTAAGACCCCCACCTCAAAATTTAGCGAAAGCAAAGAATTTAGGTAGGGGATCAACTGCCCATGAAAGTCCGATTGGTTCAACTAATAATCAGTGGGGGATGAAGAAACCCCCCTGATTAAAGTTTCACTTTATAAATTTTTATGTAGATAGTTTGGAATGGAAGATGGTATTAATTTTCAAATTGGATCCTTCGGAATTTTTCTTATTGTAATCAAGTTAAGATAAATTTATATCTATAAAAACAAAAAACGCTATTCTTTTTGTAGAAATATACAGAAAGGATGGCGTTTATTATGTGTTTTTTGATTCAAAGCATTCTAGTACAAAGTTAGTTTAATAAAGTTACATGAAGAAAAAACATTCATTTTTTCATCAAATGACAATAAAAAATGAATATCCGGTACTTATTTCTGTAATTAGATTTTATAAAAATTTAATAAAATCTTTTCTTTGTATTAAATATTTTGTTTTAAATTATTTATATAAGGAAATGGAGACCAGAAAACAGATGCATAGATTGACTTTGAACTGTTTATATCTGGGATCTAGATAGACATTATGTACAATTCTCCCACTACACTAGTATAGTGGCCTTTATGAACAGCAAAATCTACAATTTACAAGGAGAACATTTTATGAGTAAGAGAATAAAAGAATTAGATTCTATACGAGGGTTAGCGGCACTTACTGTGGTATTTGGACATTTTTGTTTAATGCTACCATCGTTGCCTAATTCTATTAAATTTTCCCCGCTTAGGTTTTTATGGGCGGGTGGGGAAGCTGTTATCGTTTTTTATGTACTAAGTGGTTTTGTGTTATCTATGGCACTTTATCATTCAAAAACAAATTATTGGGGATATTTAATTAAGAGATTTGTAAGAATCTATATTCCTTATTATTTTTGGATAATCGTTACCTTTGTTTTATTTATTTTATTTTCGTCGTATGAAGTGGTAGGACTACGGGATTGGTTCTATGATAGGTGGCAAGGGTCTATAACAAAATTAGATATTCTAAACCACTTTGTGCTTGTTAATAATTTTTTTACGGAAAATTATAATCCAGTTATTTGGTCATTAGCTCAAGAAATGCGTATATCTATTGTGTTTCCTTTATTATTCCTTCTTTTTTATAAACTGAATTGGAAGAAAACGATACTATTTGCTTTGAGCTTTTCTTTCATTAGTGTTTTTCTTAATATGTTGCATATTGGGAAAGCTGAAGGATTTTATAATGGTTATGCTGATACACTGCATTTTACATCTATGTTTATGGTTGGAATGTTACTTTTTAAGTATCAGGAAAAACTTATCTACTCATATAGGAATATGAAAAAATTTAAAAAAGGATTTCTTATTGCATTAGGGATTATTTTATATTTATATTCCATTTTAATTTATGGTATTTCCCGTAATGATACTACTTTCTTATTAAAAGATTGGGGTGTCGTAATGGGGGTTAGTATATTTATTATAATGGCTATGAGTAACCTAAAAGTAAAAGCATTTTTAAATAAGAGTGTATTTGTATATTTAGGAGAAATTTCATACAGTATCTATTTGTGTCATTTTCCAATCATGATGGTACTATTTAAACTTTTGTATACAAAGATACCTATCTTTTTCCTTCTTACTTTGTGCATTGCAATGACACTACTTTTTTCTATAATTTCGTATCATTTAATCGAAAAGAAATGTATAAACTGGGCAAAACAAAAAACAACCAATTTTTTGAAAAAAGTATGATTCATAGAGAGACTTTATTTCTTTAGTAAATATACGAATATGACCGATTCTTAAGTATACTTAGGAATCGGCCAATTTTGGATTCTAAATGTAAATATAATAAAGTGGAATATAATTGAAATCGAAAACCACTTAGAAATAACAATTACGGTGTGAGCTATTGTATAGTATAGATATGGTTAATAATAAAGGGGGACTACATATGTGGAAGCGATTTGTATCGATTGGTGATAGTTTTACAGAGGGCATAGGGGATGAAGTTGAGGGAATAGAGTTAAAAAGCTGGGTAGATCATTTTGTTCAACTTTGTGTAAATGATATAGAATATGCTAATTTTGCAAAGCGTGGGTTAGTAACGAAAGAAATTCGCTCACAGCAATTGGAAAAGGCATTAACGTTTAATCCAGATTTGGTTAGTATAATTGCAGGTGCAAACGATGTTTTAAAAGGACGTTGGGATCATCAAGAATATAAGAACGATATGGAATTTATGATAGATACATTAAGTAAAACAGATGCTGATATCATTATAGCGAACCTTCCAGATTTTACAGTTCGGCTTCCATTTTCTTCTGAAAAAAAACAAATGTTAAAAGGACAATTATTAGAGGCAAACGAAGTTATACTTTCACTGAGTAAAGAGTATAAGCTTCATCATGTTGACTTTTGGAATCATCAATTAGTTAATGATAATTCGCTTTGGTCTACGGATTTAATTCATCCAAACTCAAAAGGATATGTAAAAGTTGCTGAATTAATTCATAGTAGTTTACCTGTACATGACTCTTCTAAATAAGCTTATAGAGTGAACGAATCCCCAGTCGCATACAGCACAGGGGTTTTGATCCGAAATAGAAGGATATACAGCGTCTATAAATTAAACTTTAATTAATTCTTTTTTATTGTATACACTTTGTTATTTTTTGTTGAAGGACCCTTAGAATAAGGGTCCTTTTTTGTATTAAATATCTACAAAAGGGAGAAGAGCGGGGAACCTCAACAAAAGGATAGTTTAAATAATAGTGTTAAATTGATCCGCTACTTTTGTATGTAGGAATTTTAAAATCTTCTCTTTCGAATGTAACTTGATCATAAATTAAATTTTTTTGTAAATGTGGAACAATTTCATTACTTACACTGTCTATTAAGCGTTACAACATTTTTTATTTAATAAATCAAGAAAGGAATAAACATTTTTAACTAAGGGAGAAGATTGAATTGAAAAAATTATGGATGCTGCTTTTCTTTTGTTTTGCAGTTATATTAGTAGGATGTAATAAAAACGAACCGCCAAAACAAGCATTTGAAGAATATATCAATTTATGGAATGATAGAAAATTTGCAAATATGTATGATCATTTATCAGAACATGCCAAAAAAACAATTTCTAAAAAGGAATTCACAGAGAAATATCAAAAAATTTATGAAGGTATTGGCGTTAAGAATTTAAAGGTTAAAACGAAAGCAGAGAATGCTAAAGATAAAGAAGTTTTTCTTTTTGAAGTTAAGATGGATACGGATGGAGGAAAAGCTTCATTTATCCATGAAGCAAAACTTGTGAAAGAAAAAGAATCTTGGAAAATAGAATGGACACCAGATTTCATTTTTCCAGGTATGAAAAAAGATTACAAAGTACGTATGCAAATAGAACAAGGAAAACGTGGAGAAATATATGATCGAAATGGGAAAGGTCTTGCAACGAATGGTAAAGCGAGTGAGGTTGGAATTATTCCGGAGAAGCTAGGTGAAACGGCAGCGCAAACAAAAGAAACAGTAGCACAATTACTTGATATGTCTACAGAAGAAGTCGATCAGAAACTTACAGCGAAATGGATAAAACCAGACTCCTTTGTACCAATTGGTATTTTAAAAGAGGGAACTAGACAGAATGATTATATTGAATTAGAAGGAGTTTCATCTCGCCCAGTAAATATTCGGACGTATTCATTAGGAGAAGCGGCGGCACACTTAACTGGTTATATAGGAAAGGTGAATGCAGAGGAGTTAAAATCGCTTCAAAAAAAAGGTTATCAAGCTGATGATTTAATAGGTAAGACAGGTTTAGAGAAAGTATTAGAGAATAAATTGCGTGGCGAAAAAGGTGGACGCGTATTTATAGAAGATGAGAGTGGGAAAGAGATTAAAAACGTAGCAAAAAAAGAAGCGAAAGCAGGGGAAAATGTTACGTTAACAATTGATGCTGCAATTCAAGAAAAAATCTTTAATGAGATGAAAAATGAAGCAGGATCTAGTGCAGCGGTCAATCCTAAAACGGGTGAAACTATTGCACTTGTAAGTAGCCCTGCTTATAATCCAAATACAATAGTTAGAGGAGCATCAAAAGCCCAACGAGAAGCATGGAATAACGACTCGAAACTACCAATGATGAATCGTTTCACACAAGCATTTGTACCAGGTTCCGTATTTAAAACGATTACTGGTGCAATTGGTTTGGAAACAAACACTATAAACCCTAAGGAAGAATTTAAAATTCAAGGATTAAAGTGGACAAAAGATTCATCTTGGGGAAATTATTATGTAACACGTGTGAAGGAAGCTAGTCCAATTGATTTTGATAAGGCAATGAAATACTCTGATAATATTTATTTTGCTCAGCAAGCTTTAAAGATGGGAAAAGATCAGTATGTAAATGAATTTAAGAAATACGGATTTCATGAAAAATTACCAATCGAATACGCATTTCCTATTTCAATCATTGCAAGAGATGGGATAAAAAATGATATTCAACTAGCAGACACAGGTTACGGACAAGGACAAGTATTAATGACACCACTTCATTTAGCATTAACATATGCACCGATTGTGAATGAAGGGAATATTCCGTCGCCTCATCTTTTAAAAGAAGCAAAAGTAGCGGGGAATTGGAAAGAAAATGTGGTTTCTAAAAAGAATCAAGAGATATTAAAGAGCGCATTAATAAAAGTCATTAATGACCCTGATGGCGCGGGGAGAATTGCTAAGGTTGATGGTATAACTCTTGCTGGTAAAACCGGTACAGCAGAACTGAAGGAGTCGAAAGAAGCAGACGGAAAAGAGCTTGGATGGTTTGCAGCTTTTGATGCAAATGCGCCCGATATGATTGTTACCATGATGATCGAAGATGTAAAAGGAAGAGGGGGGAGTAACGTTCCAGGTGAAAAAATAAAACATGTTTTTCAGAAATAATAAGTAACTATAAGGTGAAATTTTTTACTACATTCATTGTTTGCTTAACACGGAGGTGTAAAGTGAGCAATACAAAGAACAATTAAGTTTCGAAAAAGCATTCTCCTTAATCGAGAATGCTTTTTTGTTGTGGCTGAATAAAGATGATAACCCATCTTTGTTTTCATTTTTGAAAGGTTGGTATTGCTAATAGTAAATAGAGGAGTAAAACAAATTGAAAGGGACAAGGGAGGAGAATTTTAAACTGTAACAAAACAGTTATTTAGTAAAACATAAATAGAGCACACAAATAAGTATGCTCTAAGAAAAAAGGTGATACAAGTGGAGTGTTGCGTGAAATGAAAAAATAATAATCAGATTTTTTTTTTGAGTGTATTTTTAACATTGTATGCTTTACTTGTTGTTAGGAGCCTGTCATGTAAAAGAATGTATAGATGATTATTTTATGAAAGTAATTGCACACCTTTACATTTTAAGGAGGTTTTTTTTATCAAAAAAGATAAAGAACGGAACAAATGAAACTTGTATCTTGTCTATATATTGAAACCATAATAAAAGTGAGGGCAGTTTTATGTTTATTCAAATAAGTTCGAGGTGTGGAAATGGAAGAGACGTTTATTGAAAAGTGTATTCATGATGAGCTTGACTATGTTATAAAAGACTATTGGCAAGATGTATGGAATTATTCATTTATTATTACGAAAGATCCACACTTATCAGATGATATCACGCAAGATGTGTTTATAAAGGTATTTAAAAATTGGAATTCATTTCGAAAGGAGTCATCTATTAAAACGTGGATATTAAAAATTACAAGAAATACAGCAATAAACTATTTGAAATCCTCCTATTTTAAAAGGATATCATTAGTAGGTTTTTTTAATGATGATAAGCAATCTCCATCGGCAGAACGAGAGTTTTTTAAGAAAGAGGAAATGAATGAAGTGTGGGATGTTGTTTTAAATCTACCTAAAAAACACCGTGAAATAATTATTTTAGACGCAAAATATGAATTATCTTATGAAGAAATGGCTGAAACACTAGGGGTATCCATTGGAACTGTTAAATCTAGATTAAGCCGAGCGAGAAGTAAGGTTTCAAAATTAATAGGGGAGGGTAGTAGTGATGAACAATAAAAAAAATCCTGACTGGTATAGTAAATTAAAAAAAGGTCCAATGGAGAATCGTAAAGATGAAGAAGAATTTATTTTTAAAATAAAGCAGTCTATATATGAAAATAATGAAGTGAATCTTGTAAAACATAAAAGACCGTTTCGTAAAAAAGCTCTGCCTATTATAGTTGTTTTTGTTTGTACAATGTTATTTGTTATCGTTCAACAACCATGGCTTGATGATAATAAATCACCGGTCCAAAGTAGTACACAAATTAAGCCTAAAACTAAAGATGAGTCTGCTCAAGATCCAACATTAAAACAATTTATGAATGAATTATATCAAAGTACAAATTCAAAAAATGAAAATGACTTGTATAGAGCGTTAAATGATGAAGTTCTATTTAAAGGGGAGAGTTATAAGAAGGATGAATTGAAATTTGATGAAGATATTTTTCATGAGTTGCAAGTTGCTCTTACAATGGGGGGAGAATTTACAAATGACACAAAGCAAGCATACAAAGTACCAAGTGGATTGACAGAAAGTAACGAACCAAAGCAAGCGCATTATATATATGCAACTGTTACTGGAAATAAAACGAAAATTTTAGCTGAACCAAAGCGAGAATCACAAGTTTTATATGAAGTATCTAATGAAATGGTAAAAGCTTGGATTCCAGAAAAAGTGCAGAATAATGGATATATAAAAGTATCGACAATTAGCGGTAATACTGGATATGTACAAAAAGAGTATGTTTTAACTGATATTAAATATTCTTTCATGTTCGAAAAGGATCATGAAGGTAAATGGAAAATAACGAATATAGATTCTATATGGTAAAGAGGAAGGTTCACTTTAATGAACCTTCCTCTTTGTTTTTATTTTCTTATTGAAGAGTATTCCAGTACTCTAAAATTTCTGAGGTAACGAGAGCAGCAATGTTTTTTTCTGAATTACTACCAGGAATAACGACAGAAACGGCAATTTGTGGATCTTCGGTAGGAGCATATGCAATGAAAAGAGAATGGTTTATCATTCTTTCTTGCTCATTCGGAGCACCTGTTATGCCTGTTTTACCTGCGACGTGAAAGGGTAAGTTTTTAATTTCTTCTATATTTTGGCTCATCCCACCTTGCACGACACTCCAAAATTTCACCGGGTAACGATTTGAACTTTCTAAAATTGGTTTAAACTTTTTTGTTTCTTTCCCATTTTGATCAATAATAGCACTTACGATTTGAGGTTTATATTTATCACCTTTACTTGCTAAAGTTGCTGCATATTGAGCAAGTTGAAGAGGCGTGTGTACTTCATTTCCTCCCCAAGAGGCATTTAATAAGGCGGAGATACCATTTTCAAACTTGTTTGTTGGATGAAATTCATATTGTCCGTCTTCTTCAAAAGGTAAATCAACCCCGGTTTTAGAACGAAGGCCGAATTGTTTTAAATACTCTGTCCATATATGTGCAACTTTTTCTATATTCCCATTATTTTGGTTGAATAAGGGTAGAGCTACTTTTGCTGTCATAAATGTGTTAGATGAATTAATGATAGCCTGCCTCGGTGTAATCTCACCTGTTGGCGTTCCAGGTGCATTCGTAATGTTATTTTGATTATCATATTGAAAAGTACCTTTATCTAAATAAGTATCTTCAGGTTGAAAAAGCTTTTCGTTTAATCCAATTAAAATAGTAAGTGGCTTTATAGTTGAGGCCATATTTACATAAGATTCACCATACTTTAATTTTTGAATTGCTTTATTTTGCGAAAGTGATTTGATATTTTCTTTTTTAGATGATACTTGTTCATATAATGTATTTGGATCAAACACTGCTGAGTTGGCCATAGTTAAAATTGCGCCAGTTTTCACATCGGTTACCACAACATAACCAGCATTAACATCAGTTATTTTCTTGATTTGAGATCTTAATGCTTCCTCTGTTTTTTGCTGCAACTTAGAGTCTAAAGCTAGCCGGATATCTTTTCCTTTTTGTACTTTTTGAATGTTCCATAAGAACTTTTTATTATTCATTTTAAAAATAAGAGTTTTTCCGGGTTTTCCTTTTAAATCATTTTCATATTGCAGCTCAATCCCGCTTTTTCCAACGGGTACATTAAGGGCATTTTCTGCATATCCAATTACCTGTGAACCAATTTCATGTTTAGGATAATATCGAATCACTTCATCTTTGATTATTACATTATTGGGTTTGTTTTTGTTTATGAATGTAAGTTCATTCTCAGTTATGTCAGAGTATAACGGTATATCATTCATAGTCTGCTTTTTACAAGATTGTTGTAATTGAGATTTTATGTCTTCTGTAGAAATGTCATGTTGAAACTCGCTTGAAAATTGATTGAAAAAAGCCAATGTTCTTGATGTATCTTGATTCGATAGCTTTTCATCATTATAAGTGCAATATAAAGACTTAACTTTCTTATTTGTAGCTAGTATTACACCATTTTGATCAAGAATTTTTCCTCTTTCAGCTGAAGACGTCTCGGTAGTAATTGAAATGAAATTACTTTTTAATAAAATTATTAAAATTAAACCTACAATAGAAAGAATCGCTATAAATCTCCATCTTTTTATTTTTGTATGTAACATAAAACCCTCCCTTTTTAGCTTATTTCATCTTATAGTTAATTATTTTTTTTGTAAATGTGGAACAACTTTATTATTTAGGTTGTCTATTAAGTATTACAGCATGAAGAAAGGAATAATCAGTATGAAAAGTTTTTAGCAAATCTATGTGTAAGTATTATATGGGCCAGTATATAGTTTAGCATTTCTAATGCTAGCGACAAAAAATAGAGAGAAAACAGGAAAGGAGAGTTATGAATTATGTAGCTAAACGAAAAGGGATGGGTGCTAACAAGGATTTAGCAAAAAAGTCGAAACGATATTTATAATCGGTCATCGGTATGTAACATATAAGGAATTAAATGGAGGATTTATGGAAAAACAAAAAGGAAAGAGCAAGACGTATATATCTATACGATTAAATATAATGTTCCTTTGCATATTTTTACTATTCTCAGCTATTATTGTTCAGCTAGGAAAGGTGCAAATCGTAGAGGGAGAGGCTTATAAGAATCAAGTAGAAAGCAGTCAAAACGCAACAACTAGCATTCCAGTTCCACGTGGACAAATACTAGATCGAGAAGGGAAAACAGTTGTTAATAATAAATCTCTTCGTACGATTACGTATACAAGGGTAAAGGGAATTACTAGCGAAGCTATTTTAAAAACAGCAACAGACTTAGCGAAAGTGCTTGAAATGTCTGAACAAGATATAAATAAATTAACAGACATCGATAAAAAAGATTTTTGGATGCAGTTGAATAAGCAACGTGCGGAGACTATGATTACTAAAAAAGATATAGAAAAGTTAAAAGATAAGGGAATAGAAGGAAAAGAGTTAGATAAAAAAATAGAAGACTTAAGACGAAGTCGTGTTACAGAATTAGAACTGGCAGAATTAACAGCACAAGATTTAAAGGTGTTAGCTATTAAAAGTAAAATGAGTTCAGGTTATCAACTAACACCACAAATTATAAAAAAAGATGTTACAGATCAAGAGTATGCGCGAATAAGTGAAAACCTTGCCGAGTTTCCAGGAGTAGATGCAACAGTTGATTGGGAACGTAATTATGTAAATGGTAATTTATTTCGTTCTGTGTTAGGTAATATTACGAGTAGTGAAGAAGGGCTACCGAAAGAAAACTTAGATTCTTATTTAGTACGTGGATATAACCGTAATGATCGTGTAGGAAAAAGTTATATTGAACAACGATATGAAGATGTGTTACACGGTACAAAAGAAGAAATGAAAAACATTACTGATAAATCAGGAAACATTATAAACACAGAGATAATCTCTAAAGGAAAAAGTGGTAATAGTTTAACATTAACGATTGATATGGAATTACAAAAGAAAGTGGAAGAAAGTATAGAGAAAAATTTGAGAGCGTTTAAGAGTTCAGAGCCACTGTTGGACCGAGCTTTTGTCGTCATGACGAATCCAAATAACGGACAGATTTTATCTATGGCAGGCAAAAAGATTGTAGAAAAAGAAGGGAAATTAGAGATTGAGGATTTGGCATTAGGAAACATGACGACTTCGTATGAGCTAGGGTCAGCTGTAAAAGGTGCAACTGTATTAACTGGATATGAGACAGGGGCAATACAGCCGGGAGATCAATTTTATGATGCACCTATGAAATTTAAAGGTACACAAGCTAAGAAATCGTGGAATGTATCCGGATTTGGTAATATTAATGATTTACGAGCGCTACAAGTATCTTCGAATGTATACATGTTCCAGACAGCTTTAAAAATTGCGGGAGTTAATTACGTACCAAATGGTTCGCTGGATATAAAACAAGGAGCATTTGATACGATGCGTTATTATTTTAAACAATTTGGATTAGGAGTTCCAACAGGTATTGATTTACCGAATGAAATAGTTGGACAAACTAGAAAAGTAGATAGTCAGCCTGGGTTTTTACTAGATTTTTCTATCGGGCAGTATGATACGTATACACCGTTGCAATTGGCGCAATATATTTCAACGATTGCTAATGGAGGTTATAGAATGCAACCTCAAATTGTACAAGAAATACGAGAGCAATCAATAAAAGAAGAAGAGGTTGGCAAAGTTATACGCTCTATAGAGCCTGTCGTATTAAATCGAATTGATATGAAGACAGAACATATTGATCGAATAAAAGAAGGGTTTAGATGGGTATTCCAAGAAGGTGATGGAACTGGCGTGAAATATTTCAAAAATGCTCCATATAAACCAGCAGGAAAGACAGGGACAGCTCAAACTGTATATGGTGGAGATGATCCAATTGGTAGAAATGCGAAAGGGGAACGTATGGAATGTTACAACTTAACGTTAGTTGGATACGCCCCATATGATAATCCAGAAGTAGCATTCTCAGTAGTAGTCCCATGGCTTCATGATGATAAAAATGGTATTAATTCTATAATTGGAAAAGAAGTTTTAGATGTATACTTTGATTTGAAAAAGCAGCGTATACAGGGGGGAGCTCCTAGTACAGGTATTTCTAAGCAAAATTAGTAAAATTTTAGTACTTTTCTCAGGGAAGAGACCCTGTTTATATAAAGGTATTTATAAGTGAAAAAATGAGATGTGAAATAAGAGATAACGGCACTCGTAGCTGCTATCTCTTATTTTGTTAATATCTTGGCTATTAGTTAAAAAGTTTTAAATTTATGGAACAAACTTGTGTCTTAGATGGTCTATTATGTGTACGTATAAAAACAGATGTTGAAAATTTGAAAGGAATGATGATTTTGAAAAATAAGAGAATGCTAAAAATAGGAATATGCATTGGTATATTAGGTATAAGTCTTACAACCCTAGAAACTTTTGCAGGAGGGGCATTGCAAGTTGAAGCGAAGGAAAAGACAGGGCAAGTTAAACATAAAAAGCATGCGACGTATAAAGAATTTTCTCAACTTGAGAAAAAATTCGATGCTCGATTAGGTGTGTATGCCATAGATACTGGCACAAATCAAACAATTGCTTATCGACCTGACGAAAGGTTTGCCTTTGCATCAACCTACAAGGCGTTAGCGGCAGGGGTATTACTACAGCAAAACTCAACTAATAAATTAAATGAAGTTATCACTTATACGAAAGACGACTTAGTGGAATATTCACCTGTTACAGAGAAACATGTAGATACCGGAATGACACTAGGAGAAATTGCTGAGGCCGCCGTTCGTTCCAGTGATAATACTGCAGGGAACATTTTATTTAATAAAATAGGTGGACCTAAAGGATATGAAAAAGCGCTTAGACAGATGGGTGATCGGATTACTATGGCTGATCGCTTTGAGACAGAGTTAAACGAGGCTATTCCAGGAGATATTCGTGACACTAGTACAGCGAAAGCAATTGCTACGAATCTGAAAGCTTTAACGGTCGGAAATGCGCTTCCAGCTCATAAACGTAACATTCTTACAGAGTGGATGAAAGGAAATGCTACAGGAGACAAACTTATTCGTGCAGGCGTACCAACTGACTGGATAGTTGGAGATAAATCAGGAGCTGGAAGTTATGGGACACGAAATGATATTGCTATCGTTTGGCCTCCGAATAGAGCGCCTATTATCATCGCAATTTTATCTAGTAAAGATGAGAAAGAGGCTACCTATGATAATCAACTCATTGCAGAGGCAACTGAAGTTATAGTTAATGCTCTTAGGTAATAGTATCTCAATCCTTTATGGAATGTAATTGAAAATAAGAATGTGGAAAGCGATTCTTTTTAATGTAAAAAGAATCGCTTTTTGTATTTATATAATGAATAGTAAGTATATAAGTAAAAAATTTTATTACATAGACATTCTATCCCCTAGAGTGCATGAGGGGAGTTTTCTCCTGTGGTGTTCGTAGTAACAATAATATTATTTATACGATAATAATATTATTGGCGTATGTATGCTAGTTACTCCTAGATGGATATGTAATTTTACATATTCATCTAAAAGACACATATGTGTCAATCACTATTAAATTATATTAAAATTATTTTTGGATGAGGGCTTGATATAGGTTTTGGTGAATAAAAGGATTTTTACGTTTAATTATCATAGTATAATTATTTCACTTTATGAAATGAAATTTGAATTTAACTTTTTTAAATATAATATTTTATAATTTGAATAATAAATATCTGAAAAATCAAATTTAATAAAAGCGATTTTCTGGTTTACTTATGAAAAACATAGTGTTTAAAATGAGGGGGAAGTAAGGTCCTTATATTCTATCAAAAATAAATAAAAAACGAGATACGATTACTCTATCGAAAAAATTTCTCTCCTCAAGTGTGTGTGATGAAATCCTAACGTTAGGTTGTACAACATTTACGATTAAAACTGTAAAAAAAATAGTGAAGAGGTGTGCGGAATGAAGAATAAAATTATGACAGGATTTTTAATAACATCAATCGTTACTGGAGCGACTATTCCTATCAATACTCTCGCAATGCCAATCGTTCAGGCAGAAACGAAACAAGATAACATAGATATTTCCTCAGCATTACGAAAAATAGGTGCACACTCCAAATTAACACAAACCTTTATAGATGGAGCCTTAGCAAGTCCGAATGTGCAACTTGAAGAAGTTCCATCTTTAAATACAACTCAATTTCTAATTAAACAAGATATAAAAGAGTGGTCATCAGAACTATATCCAAAATTAATTCTATTAAATTCAAAAAGCAAAGGATTTGCAACCAAATTTAATAGCTATTATCCAACATTAAAAGGATTTGTAGATAATAAGGAAGATAAAGAAGGATTTTTAGATAGACTGGAAGTTCTTCAAGATATGACTATAACAAACCAAGAAAACGTGCAACGTCAGATTAATGAGTTAACAGATCTTAAACTACAGGTAGATAAGAAACTGAAAAATCTTGATACAGATGTGGTAAAAGCACAGAGTGTACTTAGTTCAGAGGGAACAGGAAAAATAGACAAGTTAAAGAATGAAATGCTAAATACAAAAAAATCAATTCAAAATGATTTACAGCAAATAGCATTATTACCAGGAGCTTTAAATGAACAAGGGCTAAAGGTATTCCAAGAAATTTATAGTCTATCAAAAGATATCATTGAACCGGCTGCTCAAACAGCAGTAGTAGCGTATAACAAAGGAAAAGAAATAAACAATGCTATTGTAGAAGCAGAGAAGAAAGCAGAGCAAGAAGCAACAGAAAAAGGGAAATCAGCTATAGAAATTGAAGTTGCCAAAAAAGAAGCACGTGAAGCGATAGAGAAAAGTAAAAAAGGTGAAATTGCTGCAGCTGCAGTTACGAAAACGAAAGAGTATGATCTTATGAAAGTAATTGATCCTGAAAAAATTAAAAAAACATATAGTACTTTTGCGGAAATTAATAAACTAACAGCAGAGCAACGAGCGCATTTAGATGATCTAGAGAAACAAAATCAAAAATTATATGACTTAACAACTAAATTAACAGTAGCAGATTTACAAAAATCAATGATTCTTTTCATGCAAAATGATTTGCATACATTTGCTAATCAAGTAGATGGAGAAATTGAGCTATTGAAACGTTATAAAGAGGATTTGAATCTAATAAATAATAGTATTACAAAATTATCGAATGAAGTTGATACGAATAACACTCAGTCTCAAAAAGATACATTAAGACGACTAAAAAATGTAACAAATCAACTCGAAGAACAAGTTAATAAATTTTAATATTAAGAAATAATATTTAACGAAAAAATTATAACGCAACTGAAAATAAGGAGGAGAATCAAAAAATGAAATTTCCATTTAAGGTCATAACTTTGGCCGCTTTAGTAACGGTTTTAACTGCTACGAATGGCAGTACTATTCACGCACTTGCACAAGAACAGACAGCACAAGAACAGAAAATAGAAAATTATGCGTTAGGACCTGAAGGGTTAAAGAAAGTGTTGGCTGAAACAGGCTCTCATATTCTTGTAATGGATTTGTACGCAAAAACAATGATTAAGCAACCGAATGTAAATTTATCCAACATTAATTTAGGTTCAGGAGGTGGAGAATTAATCAAAAACATTCACCTGAATCAGGAACTGTCACGAATCAATGCAAATTACTGGCTAGATACAGCGAAGCCAAACATTCAAAAGACAGCACGTAATATTGTAAATTATGATGAACAATTTCAAAATTATTACGACACACTAGTAGATACTGTAAAAAAGAAAGATAAGGCGGGCCTCAAAGAAGGAATAGGGGATTTAATCGGTACAATTCATACAAATTCAAATGAAGTTACGGAAGTTATTAAGATGTTAGAAGCTTTTAAAACAAAGTTGTATACAAATACTGTAGATTTTAAAAATAATGTTGGAGGTCCAGATGGACAAGGGGGATTAACGGCTATATTAGCGGGAAAACAAGCACTAGTCCCACAACTTCAGGCCGAAATTGAGAATTTACGTTCTACGCAGAAAGCACATTTTGATAATGTATTAGCCTGGTCAATTGGTGGTGGATTAGGAGCAGCTATTTTAGTTATTGGGACGATTGCAGGAGCGGTAGTAATTGTTGTGACCGGTGGCACAGCGACACCAGCTGTTGTTGGTGGTCTAACAGCTCTAGGGGCAGCTGGTATCGGTTTAGGAACAGCAGCTGGTGTTGCGGCATCTAATCATATGAACTCTTATAATGAAATTTCTAATAAAATCGGAGAATTAAGTATGAAAGCCGATCTTGCTAACCAAGCAGTTATTTCACTTACTAATACAAAAGACACGTTGACATATTTGTATCAAACAGTGGATCAAGCAATCATGTCTCTAACGAATATTCAGCAACAATGGAATACGATGGGAGCGAATTATAAAGATCTATATGATAATATCGACCAAATGCAAGAACATAAACTTTCTTTAATACCTGATGATTTAAAGGCTGCAAAACAAAGTTGGAATGATATTCATAAGGATGCAGAATTCATTTCAAAAGACATTGCTTTTAAACAAGAAAAAACAAACTAAAAATCAATATATATGTATAGGAGGAATTAAAATGAATAAAAACTTTCCTTATAAACTACTTACTGTATCGACGTTTTTAACTCTGACAACAACTACTGTAGTTTCTCCAGTGGCAGCCTTCGCAAGTGAAAGTAAAATGGAACAAACTAGTACCGAAGATATATCTCTTTCTGTAAACAGCGAAAAGATGAAAAAAGCTTTGCAAGATGCTGGGGTATTTGCAAAATCCATGAATGATTACTCTTATTTGTTAATTAAAAACCCAGATGTTAACTTTGAAGGAATTGACATTAAAGGATATACAAATCTACCTAGTCAAATTCTACAAGATCAAAAGAATGCAAGAGAGCATGCTACGAAATGGGATTCACACATAAAAAAACAACTTTTAGATACACTGACGGGGATTGTAGAGTATGATACTAAATTCGACAATTATTATGACACATTAGTAGAAGCGATTAATGAAGGGGATGCAGAAACATTAAAAGAAGGCATTACAGATTTACAAGGTGAGATTAAACAAAATCAAGCGTATACACAGAATTTAATAAAAGAACTAGCTAAGTTAAGAGATAGTATTGGAGAAGATGTCCGGGCATTTGGAGGTCATAAAGATATTTTGCATTCGATTCTGAAAAACCAAGCATCTGGAATTGATGAAGATGAAAAGCGCCTAAATGAAGTTTTAGAGCAAGTAAGACATTTTAAACAAGTAGAATCAGATGGAATTATAACTGTATCAATTCCCTCAATTCCTACGTGGATTGCTGGTGGTGTAATGATAGGGGTAGCAAGAAATAATTTAGGTACGTTAGAGCCATTGTTAGCACAATTACGTCAGACTATAGATTATAAAGTAACATTAAATCGTGTAGTTGGTGTTGCGTATAATAATATTAATGAAATGCACAATGCGATTGGATCGGCTATTAATGCACTTACCTATATGTCTGCACAATGGCATGATTTAGATTCTCAATATTCGGGAGTGCTTAGTCATATTGAAAAAGCATCCCAAAAAGCGGATCAAAATAAATTCAAATTCCTAAAACCTAACCTGAATGCAGCGAAAGACAGTTGGAAAACGTTAAGAGCAGATGCGTTTACATTAAAAGAGGGAATAAAAACATTAAAAATGAATCCTGTTTCTTCAAAAAAATAGCGGAATACGGTATTTGTTGTAAGGGCATTTATACAGTTATAAAATGATTTTTTGTTCTTTATAAATTGAAAAGACGGAGGTATAATCAGGCCTCTGTCTTTTGTTTTATTGAAATGTTTTTATAATTCCATCCTATATGTAGAAAGTAGTTATACAAGTTTGAATTTTTAAGGTGAATAATTTTTATGAATTTTTCCGTAAAACCTAATCTATGATTAGTGAGCCTTATATTCTTATTTTCCTAATTGAATACTTTTATACAATTAGATGGAAGTTAAGAATACTAAATCAAAACATAATAGGTTGTTATTGATGAGTTTATCGTAAAGTTGTTATTTTATGTGTCATCAAATAACATTTATAAACAATTAGAAATAAAGAAAAGGAGACTATTATGAGAAAAAATAGAGTATTAGATACAACATAAATAGCGTAAATAGTTTTTGATGTAAAAACATGATAAATAAAATAATAGTCCTTACATGTACTAAGGGAAAATGAGGGAGATAATATGGGGAATAACTCAAAATATAAAACTAGAAAAATACTTGCAGCCACCGCTACAGTAACTATGCTTGCAACTGCAATGATTTCTACAACAGATATCATTGCAGAGGAAACAAAGCAGCAAAAAAAAATATCGACATCACTGCAAGAGGGAAAGTTAGTTAAATCAGAAAACAGAACATATACAGTCCCAGGAAAAGGGGATGTTGAGGTACTGAAACAACAGGAAAGAAAAAGTATGGCATTTAGTCCATATGAACCCACTGGTTTATATGCAAAGCCAAATGAACAAATAACGATTAATGTAGAAGGAAATCAAAATATTCAAGCATACATTGGAACGTATTCGTATGATGCTTCTTGGAGAGAAGATTCTAAAATAAAATCATTTACATTAAAACCTGGTATAAACACAATCCAATCGCCAAATGGAGGAATGATTTATTTTTACAATAAACAACAAGGTGGTACCATTCGAACAACGGTCACAACTGGTGGAACGACTACTCCTCTCTTTGAACTAGGCAAGCATACAAAACAAGATTTAATAAACATGCTGGACCAATATCCCAATGCACATGCAGTGGAGTTAAAAGGAGAACGTGTATTAATTACGGCCAGCCCTGCACGTGTTAAGAAATATTTGTTAGGTTCTAATACAGATCCTGTACAACTTTTAAAAAAGATGGATGAAGCTACTCGAATTCAAGACAAAGTAGCTGGTTTATCTGAGGAACAAGTAGATAAACATTATATTCATTACGTAGAAGAAAATCATTCTCCCGATTATTATATGTATGCAACTTCTTATCGAACCGCATATGTAGGGGATGCAATCCAATACGTGTTAGATATTAATAAATTTATAAAAGATGGCTGGGGTCCTTGGCATGAGGCAGGGCATTTGAGACAGCAATCACCTTGGAAGTTTTATAATATGACAGAAGTACAAAATAATATTTATAGCCTTTCTGTAGAAAAAGCATTTACATCTAACCAATCTTTTAGATTGCAACAGGAGGGCGCTTATACTAAGGCATTTCAATACTTAGAACAACCTAATAAAAATTATGATGAAGTTAGTGATGTTTTTGTTAAGCTTGTTATGCTTTGGCAACTACAGTTAGCATATGGAGAGGATTTCTACCCTAAATTGCATCAATTGTATAGAGACATGCCTTCAAATGAACTTCCACAAACTGATGAAAATAAAAAACAATTATTTATGATTTCGGCATCAAAAGTAGCCAAACAAAATTTGATACCTTTCTTTGAGAAGTGGGGAGTATGTCCAAATAACGATACCATTCAAAAAGTAGCTGCATTAGGGTATCCAACTTTAACAGCAGAGATTTGGAAGGGGACAGATTCTAATCCAATTAAACCAGATATACCTAATGTAAATAATATTTTAGAAGGAAACAAGTTTGCATGGTCATTAAAAGGGATTAGTGATTTCGAATTTGCTAAAATCAATTTCAATAAGTCGACAGAAGAAGTGCATATTGACTTAAAAGCAGGCGTACCGCATCATTATTTTAATGAAACATATGCGAGTATTAAAGTACAAAATACATCAGGCAAAGTAGTATACAATAAAGACATTTATGGAAACAAGCAACAAAACGCTGAATCGCAAAAAGTCCCAGTCAAAGTAGGAGATTATATTGAGTTAATACATTTAGAAGGTGTGCATAGAGCTACTTTCACAAATGTAGACAAAAGTAAACAAGAAAGCTTTGGAAAAAAAGCAATGTATGAAGT